>NZ_ANPF01000079.1:0-8481 GCF_000328325.1 Halobacillus sp. BAB-2008
AATTTTTACATTATTTATGTATATCTGTTACATCTTTGTCTCATTTGCTTTATTATGGATATGAAAGGAGGAGTAGTCAGATGGTGTTACGCAGAGATGGATTCGGAGGAACAAGATATTATCCGGAGAACAGCGAAATTCATATCCTTTGTACATACATGGAAACGGGCCATCGCTATATCATCATCCACTACTTGGATCTTCCTTTCAGCTACAGACAGTTGAACCGGGATGGATTATTGTTCTTGGAGGAACATATTTATACGTGCCTGCTGCCTGAATTGGATCGGATTGATGAAGGGTTTTACGATGATATGTCCATGGCAGAAGAAATTGTCAGGATGATGAAATAAAAAACACGAGGGGAAATACCCCCTCGTGTTTCGCGTTCAACTTGCTTTATGCTCCAGGCGGAGCCTGTCCGCCACCATCGCGATGAACTCTGAGTTCGTCGGTTTTGCTTTCGTATTGGAGATGGTGTAACCGAACAAGGAAGAGATCGCGTCAATGTTTCCACGATTCCATGCTACTTCAATCGCATGACGGATCGCCCTTTCCACTCTGGAAGCCGTCGTGTTGTATTTCGTTGCAATATCAGGATAAAGGACTTTCGTAATGGAGCCGAGCAGTTCCAAATCGCGATACACCATCGTGATGGCCTCCCGCAGATATTGATACCCTTTAATATGCGCAGGGACACCGACTTCGTGAATGATATGCGTAATGCTCGTATCCAAGTCTGGTTTCTTGGACTTCGTAGACGTGTAGGTGTTTCCAAGTGCACGATTTATCGGATCTCCGGCATGCTTGATCTGGCGGACCTGCTCTCCCAGGTGATCCAGGTCGAACGGTTTCATCATGAAGTAGGCAGCACCTAATTCCACCGCTTTTTTCGTCACTTCTTCCTGACCGAACGCTGTTAACATGATCACTTCCGGCTGCTTGTCCAGCTCTCTCAATTTATTCAAAACCGCTAATCCGTCCAAGTGAGGCATGATGATGTCGAGAATGAGCACATCGGGATTCTTTTCTTCGACCATTTGGAGACAATCTTTACCATTAAATGACGTCCCAATGACATCGATATCGTGCGTGTCCTCAAAATAATCCTCAAGAAGCTTCACCAGCTCGCGATTATCATCAGCCAAACAAACTTGAATTTTTTCCATTAATTTTCCTCCTTACAAAATTGTCCTCTTTTCTCTGTAATTCATAAGTTCGACAGACAGGAAATCTAACCCTTTTTTATTATAACAAAAAAATTTTAATATTCGAGATTATCTCTTAAATGCTTTAAAATACTTTAAAAATCGCACTGTTTCGACATTGAGATCCTCCATTTGTCGAATCATGTCGATGACGTTGCAGATATTTCTACCAAAAAAAGAAGAACCCCGTTCAGGGTTCTTCTTAGCTTGCTTTTTGACCTTTTTCTTCATAAATATCGATTCCCGCTTCTTGCAGCATCCATTCGATGTGCACACCGTAACCACTAGTAGGATCGTTGACAAAAACATGCGTGACGGCACCGATAATTTTGCCATTCTGAATGATTGGACTTCCACTCATTCCTTGAACAATTCCTCCGGTTTTCTTCAACAGTTCTTTATCTGTAATCTTGACGATCATGCCTTTTGTAACGGCTGATTTCTTCGGCGTGTTGCTCACGATTTCCACATCGAAAGTCTGCATTCTTTCTCCATCAAGCACCGTCATGATTTGTGCGGGTCCTTCTTTAACCTCTTCCGCAAATCCGACTGGTAAGCCTTCAGGGTAAGCGCTGTTCTCCATATCGCCCTCTAATTCGCCGAATATACCAAACGGCGTATTCTTGGTAATATTTCCGAGCTTATCGTCTTTCAATGAGAACTTAGCCCGCTTTTCTCCCGGGATTCCCCGACTTCCCTTTTCAATGGAAGTTACTTGGGATTTTACTATAGTACCTTCATGAATCTCGATCGGTTTTTTTGTATCCATATCCGAGATCACGTGCCCAAGCGCTCCATATTTCTTACTTTGTGGATGGTAAAATGTCATCGTTCCGATTCCTGCAGCGGAATCTCTAATATACAGGCCGATCTGATACTCGTTTTCCTGCGCGTTGAACGCCGGTGTTAACGAAGTTTGAATCGTTTCTTCTCCACGTTTAATCGTAAGATCGACAGCATTTTCTTTCTCTCCTGACTCCTTGACGATGGAGGACAGCTGCTCCATGCTGTGAAGGTCCTTGCCATTACCTTTAAGGAGAATATCCCCCACATGGATATTCGCTTCTTCACCAGGAGAGGCTTTTTCCGCTCCTTCACCACTAACTAAATGGTGGCCGACTACGAGGACGCCTTTCGTATGCAGTTCGACGCCTACCGACTGTCCTCCCGGTACGAGCCGGATGTCTTTCATCCCTTGTACGCTCGTCTTCTTAAGAGGAATTCCTGCAAACTCATGGAACACCTCGTCATCATCAGTAGATGAAAATGCCGTAAGTGCCTTGGAATCGTCATTCCAAACAGGTGTAGATACAGAATTGGCAGTCGTCACTTTCATTTCTGTTGGGATGGACAAATATTGTTGAACAGGTGTCAATAATGGTAACGTGAGCATGAACAGCAGGAGAACAGAACCACATATATATTTCATTATCCTTACATTCACGGGTTCACTCTCCTTCTAACTCCAGTACCAACTAAATGGCTTACTTATAATGTGGTCTTCCGCCCCTTTTTTTAAACGAGCATAATCACAGTAAATATAGTACCCATTCCCTGCCCATGTAAGATATCCCTTGAATAAAACAAAATAGGCGCAGAAAAAGCATCTGCGCCTATTTTTACCTGATCCCTGTTATTTATTACGTTTATGTTTATCTGCCATAACGAGTAGTTCTTTTGCATGCTCGACTGTCGTTTCCGTCAATTCTGCGCCGGTAATCATTCGTGAGATTTCATCCGCCTGCTCTTCGTGTGTTAATTCCGAAGCAGCCGTGTGGGTTCGATCATTATCCACGCGCTTCTCAATCCTAATGTGCGTATCGGCCATTGCAGCTACTTGTGGCAGGTGGGAGATGCAGAGCACTTGGGATCCTTCGGAGATGCCGTATATCTTCTCAGCAATCGCCTGAGCTACTCTGCCGCTTACACCTGTGTCGACTTCATCGAATATGACGCTCGTTACTCCCTGGTGTCTGGAAAATATCCGCTTTAGTGCAAGCATTATACGTGACATTTCTCCACCGGAAGCTACTTTATGTAATTCTTTAAGCGGTTCTCCTGGATTTGTGGTAATGAGGAATTTCACAATATCCGTACCGTTTGGCATCAGCTGAACCGGCTTACCTTCAAACATTGGATCCTGTTCTTTTCCTTCCTTCATACGGATATCAACCGCAAAAGATGCTTTTTCTAAATATAAATCGCGCAGCTCTTCATGAATGTATTCCCCTAGACGCGAAGCTGCTTCCATTCGTATGTCGTGGATTGCTTTCGCTTCCAATACGGCATCCTGACCAAGTTCATATATGTCTGATTCCATCTTACTTAAATGAGAGTCCTTGTTCCTAATCTCATCAATTTCTTCCTCAATCTTAGATGCGTATTGAAGCATATCATCCACTGTACCACCATATTTTTTCTTCAAACGGTTGAGCTCATTCAACCTTGACTCCATTTGATTCAATCGTTCAGGATCAAATTCCAGTTCAGCCATTTGACTGCTCAACTGGAAGGTCATTTCTTCGATTAAATAATAAGAATTAGCCAATTCCTCTGATATTTTTGCGATGTTTTCATCGACATCCGCCGTGCTTTCCAAGGAAGTCATCGCATGACTAAGCCAATCGAGACCCCGCTGTTCACCATAAAGGGAATAATAGGCATCATGAATGCCTTGATAAATTTTCTCATAATTAAGCAGTTTCTTACGTTCCTCAGCCAGCTCTTCATCCTCTTTAGGTTCCATCTCCGCTTCCTGAAGTTCGCGAAGCTGAAATTCAAGAAGGTCAAGCCGCTGCGCCATCTCCTGCTCATTCTGACTCAAATCCTTATACCGTTTCCTCAATGTCCTGTACTTATCAAAGACCTGCTGATACTCTTCAAGCGTCGGACGAATGCCTTCCCCGGCAAATACATCGAGAAGCTCTATGTGTCGATCAGGGTCCATCAATGACTGTGTTTCATGTTGGCTGTGTATATCAATGAGGGCCTGACCAAACTCCTTCATAATGCCAAGTGTAACAAGCTTTCCGTTTACGCGACATATGCTCTTTCCCTGATTTGTAATCGTTCTGTTCAAGACAACCATTCCATCATCCTGAATGTCCACTCCAAACGCTTCCCCTGTACGGTAAATCGGGTGGTCGCGCTCCACGATAAATAAACCCTCTATTTCCGCCTTTTTCGTTCCATGCCGGACGAACTCTACAGAGCCTCTTCCGCCTGACAGCAGTTGAATAGCATCGATGATAATCGACTTACCGGCACCGGTCTCTCCAGTTAAAACGGTCAAACCTTCTTTAAATGTAATGGAAATCTGATCGATAATTGCAAAATCACGAATGGATAATTCCGTTAACATGAAAATACACCTCAGTTATAGCATATTTAGCAGCTGTTCGCTTATCGCCTCTGTCTGCTTCTCACTTCGACAAATAATCAAACACGTATCATCCCCGCATATCGTGCCCATGATCTCGTCCCAATCTAAATTATCCACCAATGCGCCAATGGCATTCGCATTCCCGGGCAGAGTCTTCAAAATGATGAAGTGACCCGCGCGGTCAATACTGACGAAAGCATCCATCATAAGTCTTTTCAGCTTTTCCAACGGGTTGAACCGCTGATCGGCAGGCAGGCTGTATTTATAACGACCATCCATCATAGGAACTTTGACAAGGTGCAGTTCTTTTATATCACGGGATACCGTTGCTTGTGTGACGTTGTACCCCATTCCCTTTAAACGATCCACCAGTTCATCCTGCGTTTCAATATCGTCGTTTGTAATCAATTCCCTGATTTTGATATGACGTTGTCCTTTATTCATGACCATCCTCCATTTCAAGTCCTTCCATAAGAAAAGGGCCGAAGCTCAGCCCTTTTTATACATTATGCGTTTTTGCCGTGCGCATCATGCGCTTCCTTGACAACTGCCTGAACATCGACATTATTGTTAATAACCGCTTGCCCCTGCTCCGTCAGACGAAGATGAACAAGAAATTCAATGTTTCCGTCTCCCCCGGTGATCGGAGAATACGTGAGTCCATAAACAGAATATCCGTACTTTGTAGCAAAATCAAGGATTGTTTCAACGACTTGACCATGAATGGCGGGATCTCTGACGATGCCCTTTTTCCCTACTTGTTCTCTCCCTGCTTCAAACTGGGGTTTGATAAGAGCTACGACATCGCCGCCCTTTTCTAAAATATCCGCCAGTACCGGCAGGATGATTCGAAGGGATATGAATGATACATCAATGGAAGCAAATTGAGGGGTGCCGTAGGACAAGTCCTCGGACGTCATGTAACGGAAGTTGGTTCGTTCCATAACAACGACCTGGTCGTTGTTACGAAGCTTCCAATCCAACTGATTGTAACCGACGTCGACGGCATAACTCATTTTCACACCGTTCTGTAGACCGCAATCGGTAAATCCTCCGGTGGAAGAGCCGATATCGATCATAACTTTGTCTCTAACTGACAAATCAAACACTTTCAAGGCTTTTTCCAGCTTCAGTCCTCCACGACTTACGTAAGGAATGGCTTTTCCCTTAACCGTCAGTTCCAGGTCTTCCTCCACCTTTTGGCCAGGCTTATCTAAACGGTTCTGCTCGTGAAAGACGAGACCGGCCATGATGGTGCGCTTGGCTTTCTCCCTCGTCTCCACGTAGCCTTTTTCAACTAACAAAACATCTAATCGTACTTTTCTGCCCATATCTTAGTTATGCCCTTTGCTGTTTAGTTGGGACCAATTCTTTTAGATTCTTGACGAGCGCATCCTCCGTCAATCCAATCTCTTCCCATAATTGACTTACACTTCCGTGTTCAATAAAACGATCCGGAATTCCCATACGCTTCACAAATTGTCCGTTATACCCATTCTCTTCGGCAAATTCCAGGATGCTTGCTCCGAAACCGCCCTGAAGAACAGCTTCTTCGACTGTAATAATAGGTAGACCTTCCTTCATAATGTCATGGAGCATCGCATCATCAAGCGGTTTGATGAATCGGGCGTTGACAACCCGGACAGAGCGTCCTTCCTTCTCCATACGCCTGCTTGCTTCCAGAGCCATATCGATCGTAGTTCCGAAGGTGAGTATAACAGCATCTTTACCTTCTTTAAGAACGTCCCAACTGCCGATCGGTATCGTCTTCTGAACACGATCCACTTCCACACCTTTTGCATTTCCACGTGGATAGCGGATGGCAAACGGACCATCATCATAAGCCGCGGCCGTATGAACGAGGTGCTGCGCTTCATTTTCGTCTTTAGGCATAGTGATGATCATATTCGGAATGGAACGTAGAAACGCGACATCGAATACTCCCTGGTGTGTTTCTCCATCCGCACCGACAAGCCCGGCACGATCGATCCCAAGGATGACATTCAGTTTCATACGGGCGATGTCATGGATCACCTGGTCGTAACTGCGTTGAAGGAATGTCGAGTAAATAGCCAGAAACGGCTTCATCCCCTGAGTTGCCAGCCCCGCAGACAGCGTGGTCGCATGTTGTTCTGCGATACCTACATCATAGAGCCTGTCCGGAAACTCCTCGCCGAATTTTTCAAGCTTGGAACCGAGAATCATTGCTGGTGTAACTGCAACAATACGATCATCTTTTCTTGCTTCCACCCGCAGAGCTTCACTGATGACCGAGCTCCATGCTGGAGGGGCATCTACAGGCTTGATTTTCTCCCCGGACTCGATCTTGTAAGGGCCCACGCCATGCCATTTGTCTTTCACATCATTCTCAGCCGGATGATAGCCTTTACCTTTTTGGGTCATGACATGGACGATGACAGGACCATCTGTTTTCTTCGCATATTTGAGATTTTCGATAAGGTCGTCGAAATCATGCCCGTCCACAGGACCAAAATAAGTAAATCCCAGTTCCTCAAAAAACATGCCGGGAACGACGAAATATTTCATGCTGTCTTTCAATCGTTCAGCGACTTGGGCAATCTTACCGCCGACGGCTGGGATCTTCTTCATGATCCACTCTAAGTCGTCTTTTGCACGGTTATATTTCCCGGCACTTCTCATTCGAGCAAGTGCCCCGTGCAGCGCACCGACGTTTTTGGCGATGGACATTTCGTTATCATTCAAGATGACGGTTACATTCTTCTTCTCATCCCCTATATGGTTCAGCGCTTCCAAGGCCATTCCCCCTGTAAGGGCGCCGTCTCCAATAATCGGAAGGATCGAATGGTTTTCTTTTTTAAGGTCCCTTGCGATCGCCATTCCCATGGCGGCGGAAAGAGACGTGGAGCTGTGTCCCGTTTCCCAGACATCGTGTTCGCTCTCATCCCGCTTAGGGAATCCGCACAGACCTTTATATTGGCGAAGCGAGCCGAATTGGTCTGCTCTCCCTGTCAGGATTTTATGGATATAGGACTGGTGTCCGACGTCCCACAGCAGGCGGTCTTCCGGACTGTTGTACACTTTATGCAAAGCAAGCGTCAGTTCGACTACGCCGAGGTTAGCCCCCAGGTGCCCTCCTGTCGCTGCCAGATTTTCAATAAGGAATTGTCTTGTTTCCTGCGCTAGTACTTCTAGCTGCTTTGTATTCATTTCCTTTAAAAAGGAAGGATTTTTGATTTTACACAGATCCATAAATGGACCCCCTTGTATTTATCTTGATTTTTTTGCGGATGCCGCCGTTCCTGTTACTATTTTTACTTTCAGACGCTTTTCTAACCATGCAATTACTTTTGCGGCTGTAAAGATAATCTTCGTGGAAGAGTGAATAGCAAAGGATTTCCCTAAAGCCTTCCCTCCGACCGTAAGCGCAGCGACAATACTTGTCAGTGTGACAGAGATGACGATCTGCACGGTCGAACCTTCATTGTAGCCGAAGGAGTTGGCGAGTTGGATGACGACAACAGCAGATGCTGTTCCGCTGACTATACCAGATATATCCCCTATTACGTCGTTACAGAAACTAGCGAATCGATCCGCGTTTCTCACGATGACAATAGCTTCTTTCGCACCTGGGACCTTTTCAGAGGCCATGGCATGAAACGGGGTTTCATCTGCAGCAGTGGCTGCTATGCCCAGCATATCGAAAACGACACCAATCAATACGATGATCAATACAATGACGAGGCCGAAGATCCATATGACACCACTTAACACGGAAGAAGATATAACTGAAAAAATAGCCGCTAACACGAATGTGATAACGGCAATACTCAAACTAAATTGTACGGCTCTTTTAAATTTATTGTCCATTCTATACCTCTATATATTAGAATTACATTTCATATGTAGGAA
>NZ_ANPF01000080.1:0-66472 GCF_000328325.1 Halobacillus sp. BAB-2008
TCTCCTGCATGAGGTACACTTGAAATGAAACATTGTAAATATTATATTTCATATTTTAATTAGAGGGGTGCGCGGATGGCTATTTCAGTCCAGAACGTAGAGAAAACGTATCAAAGCGGAGAAGTGAAAATAGAAGCGTTAAAGCATGTGACATTAGATATTGATGATAACGAGATCATAGCCATTTTAGGGCCTTCAGGGTCCGGGAAATCGACTTTATTAAATGTGATCGGAGGCATAGACCGCTGTGATTCAGGGACGGTTATCATGAACGGATTGGACCTTAGCACCTGCAAAGACAAAGAACTTACAGAATATCGAAGAAAACATGCGGGGTTCATATTTCAGCAATACAACTTGATTCCGACTTTAACAGTGAAAGAAAATATTGAAGTCGGAAGAGAACTGAGCAGCCGACCGCTTGATATGGAAGAAATACTTGGCAAGGTCGGGATGTATGATAAGAGGGATAAATTCCCTTATCAGCTGAGTGGAGGAGAACAGCAGCGTGTCGCCATTGCGCGTGCCTTGATCAAAAACCCGGAAGTTCTTTTATGTGATGAGCCAACTGGTGCCTTGGATGAAGAAACCGGAAAGAAAGTCCTGGCACTGCTCCGCTTCGTTCAAGAAACATACGGAACGATGGTGCTGATTATCACCCATAATCAGGGAATCGGAGAAATGGCGCATAAAGTCGTCCGAATGAAAAGCGGAGCAATCGTAGAGACGTATAAGAACGAACAACCTGTTGATCCGGAGAAGGTGAAGTGGTCATGATTCTTCGGAAGTCTGTGCTTCGTACCCTGAAAGAGAGGAAGTTTCAATACGGCGGGGTCATGCTCCTGCTTATGCTTGCGGTCATGCTTTACGTCAGTTTATCTATGGCAATCGCTGCCTTGGATAAAAGAAATGAAACATTTATAGAGGATTACAGGCAGGAGTCTTTTCATATAGTTACGAGCGAAGAGCCGTCGGCCCGCCTGCTTACCAGTTGGACTGATAAATATGAAGCAACGCTTGAAAAGCGGAAATTTAAAGATCTGCAGGTATCCGAATCGTCTACGCTTCGCCTCCTTACTCCTACGGAAAAGATAAATAAGCCCTACCTTTCAGAAGGAAAGATGCCGAATAATGCCGGTGAAGTTGCCATCGCACCGGTTTTTGCAGAGGCCAATGGAATTTCCATCGGAGATGAGTTGGAAACGGAGGCAGGCGTTTTAGAAGTCACTGGTTTTGTATATTTGCCTGATTATATCTACATGGTCAAGGAGCAGACGGACGTGCTGAGCCATGCAGAGGCATTTGGTATCGGTGTTGCCACCGAAGAAACCATCAATCATTTTCCGGGAAACGCAAGGACAGAGGTTCTCGGGATGTCCGTAGAAAACCCGGATCGATTCATGGAAGCCATTCGTCAGGATATTTCCGTCCTGCAGTACGTTCCGGCTGATGAGAATGCAAGAATTCAGTACGTCGAGACAGAGATCGAAGGGGCGGAACGTATGGTAACGACGCTCCCGCTGGTCATCCTTGCTCTCTCCGTATTTATGGTGCTGCTTTTGATGAAGCGCAGGATCGATATGCAACGGCGGGAGTTAGGTACGCTGATGGCGATGGGGTACAGGAGGGGAGAGTTGATGAAGCATTACTTGACCTATGCCTGGGTCATTGGTTTATCCGGTACCCTTTTAGGAGTGGCTGCAGGTTCCTTGTTATCCCTGCCGTTATCTGATTTGTACGCAGTTTATTTCAACTTGCCGGCTTTCGAAACCTTTACCTGGAATCTCTCTGTTCTTATCATCGGCCTTCTTGTACCGGTGGTGCTCCTTTTATTATCTACAGCGACACTCATTTGGCGTGCGCTTCAAAGTGACCCTTTGACGCTGCTTCGTCCGAAGGAGATGAGCAGAGGGAAGAAATCCTGGTTGGAAAAGCTGCCCTTTGTGAGAAATGGAAGTTTCCTGCGGCGTTTCAGGCTGCGGCTGATCATTCGCAGTAAAGCGAGGGCGTTGTACGTGTTCGCCGGGGTTATTTTCTCGTCGGTCCTGCTGCTTATCGGTCTCATCACCTTTCAAAGCATGGATCGACTGGTAGAGCAAACATACGAAGAAATACAGGCTTATAATTATGCTGTCCACTATTCAGGAATCAAGACTGCGGATCCGGAAGAAGAGGCCAGTCCTTTCACAATGACAAATCTATCCGTCAAGGGAACAGACGTAACGATCAACGGTTTCGGCATAGATCCCGAAACAGATCACATGCGGCTTCAGGCCGGAGGAGAGAATATGAACGAGCGTTTGAAAAAGGGAGCAATTCTCAGCGCACCTTTGGCTGCCGTACTGAAGGTGAAGGAAGGGGATACGGTTACCTTTCATGGAGAAGGCGGCGAACTGCGTGCAAAGGTCACCGGTATTGCCGATATGTACATCGGAAACAACGTGTTTCTCGAGAGGACACAGATGAATGAAAAGCTCGGTCTTCCTGAGAACGGATATACGGGGGTATGGCAGGACCGGAAACCGGAAACCGCCGATGATATCTATATGGTTGAGGACAAACAAAGGCTGATGGACAGCTTTGAAGCCACTTCAGGAGCTACTCGCAGTTCTGTACTAGTTATGGCAGCTTTCGCATTTTTTATCGGTGTACTTATATTGACATTGCTGATCCATTTAATCGTCGAGGAAAACAGCTCCTCCATTTCCTTGCTTAAAGTCATGGGATATCGTGATGAAGAAATTTCCAAGTTGCTGCTGCGTGTTTACACGCCTGTCGTTTTTCTCGCCTATTTTGTTTCCATTCCACTTGCCGGCTGGTCCCTGGAACAGACGATGAATTCATTGGTGGAAGAAACGGGATTCCTTCTCCCGACGGATGTGAACGTGTGGATGGGGGCCATCGGGCTGGCGGCCATCGGTTTTACCTATTGGTTCTCCCTGTTTTTATCCAAACGGAAATTAAGGAAAGTATCGCTTCAGGAAGCACTCAGTAAACAAGCAGAGTAGGGAGGAGGCCTGTTTGTAACATAAGGAAATGCTTCTGGAATAAAAGAAGCAAGAAAAAGTCAAGGGAAGTATCCCTTGACTTTTTTGTATTGTATGATCAGCCGAATATCCGTTTCATGATGGATAGTCCCAAACTAGAGCCGGGGTAGCGGAAACTTTGGTCGAATTTCGTAGTTTGTTTCGTAATACTCTTCGAATGAGAGAACGTATCAAAACTTGCTTGTCCATGATAACTGCCGATTCCACTTTCTCCAACCCCTCCGAATGGGAGGTGGGGGTTGATAATGTGATAAAGGGTGTCATTAATGCATCCGCCACCGAATGAAATGGAAGACAGGATCTCCTGCTGATCTTCTTCCGACTCTCCGAAGTAATATAAGGCAAGCGGCTTTGGTTTTTCTGTGATCTGTCCTGTGACTTCTTCCAGGGAATCATACGTCAGGATAGGAAGAATCGGCCCGAATATCTCTTCCTGCATGACAGGGTCCTGCCAGGAGACTTGGTCAAGGATCGTAGGCTCAATTTTTTGATTCCTTTCATTAACGGCGCCACCTGATACGATGGTTCCGGAATCCAGGTAGGCAGCGACACGATCGAAGTGTGCCTTGTTTACAATCTTTGTATACTCTTCATTATTTAAAGGATTGGAGCTGTAGAATTCTTGAATATACGCCTGCAGAGATTTCATAAGCTCCGCCTTAACTTCATGATGGACGTACAGATAGTCCGGTGCAATGCACGTTTGCCCTGCATTGGTGAACTTACCCCAGACAATTCGTTTCGCTGCCAGGTCGATCGATGCATCCTTATGGACGATGGCAGGGCTTTTCCCGCCTAATTCAAGTGTGACTGGGATGAGACGTTTCGCTGCCTTCTCCATAATGATCCTTCCTACAGGCACGCTGCCGGTAAAGAAGATGTAATCCAGCGGCTGATCGAGAAGCTCCTGGGTAACCTCTTTGTCCCCTTCGACGACGGCTATGAATGCAGGGGGGAAGTATTGTTCGATCATTTTTTTTAATACCCAGGAAACCGTAGGCGTCAATTCCGATGGTTTTATGATTACTGTGTTTCCGGCTGCGACCGCTCCGATAACAGGGGCAAGCGCTAATTGAACCGGATAATTCCAAGGCGCGATGATGAGCACCGTACCATATGGTTCTTTCATAATAAAGTTTTTGGAGCCGGTGTGAGTTAACGGCGCTTTTACTTTCTGCGGTTCCATCCATGATTTCAACTGTTTGAGATGATGATCTATTTCGCTTTTTAAGAAGGCGATTTCAGATGCGTAAGCTTCGTATTCGGATTTGCTCAGGTCGAATTTTAACGCTTCCAGAATCGGCTTCTCAAAGGTTGACAGCATCTTCTTCATTGTTAAAAGCTGTTCTTTACGGAAGGAATAGCTTTTTGTATGTCCCTCTTTGAACCATGCTTTCTGCTGCTGCACGATGGTTTGCATAAATTATCCCCCTTAACGGTTTCTGCTTATAGTATGACGATAGAAATCATGGGCGATCGTCGTGTTCGGAAAGATAGAACGTGCCTCTTCCGCCAACTGTTCCACGGCTTTCCCTTGATACCTTGAGGATACATGGTTGAGAATAAGTTCGCCTGCTCCCGCTGCATCTGCCA
The DNA here is from genome assembly GCF_000328325.1 of Halobacillus sp. BAB-2008. Classification (NCBI taxonomy): domain Bacteria; kingdom Bacillati; phylum Bacillota; class Bacilli; order Caryophanales; family Bacillaceae; genus Halobacillus; species Halobacillus sp. BAB-2008. The sequence goes on from NZ_ANPF01000080.1 coordinate 4,641, forward strand.
GTGACGCAGCCTGCTTGACTGTGGAATGATAATAGTCATATGCCATCTGTTCTTCATCACCGGCAAACGTCGCCTCGTGAACGAGGACATCTACAAGCTGAAGTTTATCTGCAAGGGAGGGGAGGTATCTGGTATCCCCGAGAATGGCCAGCTTTCTGCCCTTCTCCGCAGGGCCGAGCACGTCGGAACGATGGATAACCCGGCCGTCTTCCAATCGGGTCGTTTCCTGCTCTTTGATCGTCTGGTAAATCGGCCCGGGCTGTATGCCGAGTTCCTTTAATCTGTGTGGCTGCAGTTCTCCTAATCTGTCTTTCTCTTTCAAAAGATACCCGTAGCTTTCGAGGCCGTGTTGTAATTTGACCGCTTCTACAATGAACTGATCGTCTTCGAAAAGCATCCCTTCCTTTACTTCCACTACGCGGAGCGGATAGCGGAGGTGGGTGCCGCTGAGCCGAAGACTCCAGTCGATATACTCTTTCAATCCTGCCGGGCCGTAAACGGTTACAGGCGATTCGCCACCCTGGAAAGACCGGCTGCTCAGCAGACCGGGAAGACCGTAGATGTGATCTCCGTGCAGGTGGGTGATAAAAATGACCTCAATGCGCCGAGGGCGGAGGTTCGTGTTCAAGATTTGATGCTGCGTTCCTTCACCGCAGTCAAAGATCCATGTCGTACCGCGCTCTTCCAGCATGCGGAGTGCCAGAGAAGAGACGTTGCGTTCTTTTGAGGGGACTCCTGATCCCGTTCCGAGAAAAAATAATTCCATCATACATTCACTCCTACTACCATCTACCCCCATCATACCACCTGGGGGCGGGGAACACACTTCTAAAATAGAAAAAACCTGCCGGCTGAAAGCGCGGCAGGTTCGTTCCTTAAAGAGCGGATCACCATGCTCTTGTGTACTGAATCGGTCCTTCTAGGGGATATCCAAGCTCATCGGCAGCCTGCTTGGCCCAGTATGGGTTGCGCAGAAGAGGCCTCGCAAGAAAAATCAAATCCGCCCGGTCGTTCTGGAGAATTTCTTCGGCCTGGTTTCCAGTCGTAATCAGCCCGACAGCCCCTGTATCGATAGAGGCACCTTCTTTCACCTGTTCAGCGAATTTCACCTGGTATCCAGGGTACGGTTCGATGCTTGCCGGAACGACTCCTCCTGAACTGACATCGATCAGGTCCACGCCCTGTTTTTTCATTTCCTCGGAGAAATAGATGAAGTCTTCCATCTGATTTCCGCCTTCCCGGTACTCTTCACCGGAGATGCGTGTGAACAATGGTCCATCCCATACCTCTTTAACGCCCTTGATAATTTCTTTAAGGAAGCGGTATCGGTTGGCACGGCTTCCACCATATTCATCAGTCCTTTTGTTTGTAAGTGGAGAAAGGAACTGGTTGATCAAATATCCGTGAGCCGCATGAAGTTCGATAATATCGAATCCTGCGCGCTTGGAACGGGAAGCGGCTTCTCTGAAGGCATCGATGGTCCTGTCGATATCCGCTTTCGACATTTCCGTAGGTACTTTCATGGAAGCGCTGAATGCTTCTTGCGTCGGTGCGAAAATCTCATCGCGTAAATTGGCCTTCCTGCCGGCGTGGGCCAGTTGGATGCCTGCTTTTGCACCGTGACGATGGATGCCTTCATTTATCTGCTTCAATCCTTCGATTTGTTCGTCTTCCCATATTCCGAGATCTTCATGGGAGATACGCCCTTCCGGGAGGACGGAAGTTGCTTCAATGATGACCAGTCCTACCTGTCCTGCCGAACGGCTCTCATAATGAGCCAAGTGAAAAGGCTGGACTTTTCCGTCCTGGTCGTGAGCTGAATACATGCACATAGGTGACATGACGATTCGATTCTTCAATGTAACATCTTTTACTGTATAAGGGTGAAATAGTTTGTGCTTCATGAACGATCCTCCTATGGATGATGAGGTGTACCCTCGTATAGAACGGGAGGCACCATAAGTATAAAATATCAAAGGACGATCGATCGTGCGAATAATTAGGCTCGGTGCAGAAGGCAGGGAGGAGGCTGTCTTCTCCAAGACGCTTCAGACGGGAGGTTATTTTCGAACTTTTTCTTTTGCCAGGTCCCTGTATTCCAAAGCCTGGTGCGGGACGTCCGTAAAGATACCGTTCACACCGAGCTGGTAGCATTTTTTCATCAACGCCGGCCTGTTTACCGTATAGATCCGCAGGTCCAATCCTTCCTTCCGGCATTTCTTAGCGAGCTTCTTGTCCAATAGCCGGTGCTTAACGTGAAGAGCATCGGCTCCTATGGATTTCGCATACTGGCACAAATCCCGCATTTTCGTAGAGGTGAGAAAGGCAGTTGGAACAGAAGGGTTGATCTCTTTCAGTCTCACAAGGGAGTCCGGGTTGAAAGAGGAGAAGACCGTCCTTTCGAGCACCTGATGCCGCTTCAGAGTATCGTAGACGATCTGTTCTATATTCTTATAAGGAATGACATTTGTCTTTAATTCTATATTCAAAAACATAGGTTTATCATGGAACCACCGCAGGAACTCTTCTAATGATACAATATAGGTGTCAGAATATTCAGGGGAAAACCAGCTTCCGGCGTCAAGCAGACGCAGCTGGGCATACGTGTAGTCCTGAACAAACCCTGTCCCATTTGTCGTCCGGCGGAGGTTTTCATCGTGTATTAACACGGGAACTTGATCTTTGGTCAGCTGCACGTCTGTTTCGATTCCGTCTGCGCCTGACTCCGCAGCGATCTCGAAGGCGGGCATCGTATTTTCCGGCGCTAATTTGCTTGCTCCTCTATGCGCAAAGATCAATGTTTTCATAAAGATGCACCTCTTCCAGATAGACTTTGTGTTTGATTGTGTGGGAAAAACTAGTAAAAGTCAATAAGGAGTGTTGACCATGACCCTGTGGCAGACAAGGGAACAATTGACCGAATTGCTATGCTCTCTGGTAGAATACCCGAGCATAACCAACAGCAACGAAGAAATCGCCATCATTGAATACTTATATTATATTTTAGAGGATCGGAATTATTATCAAAACAAGCCCGATCACCTGAAACTGCATCCCTTGGATGACGGACGTCAACTGTTGACTGCACTTGTGAAAAAGGACGAGGCCGCAGATACGATCGTGTTGATCGCCCACGTCGATGTCGTTGGGATCGAGGATTACGGATCGTATCAGAACCTGGCTTTTTATCCGAGAGAATTGACGCAGGAGTTCCTTAAGAACATCGACGACCTGCCGAAGGAAGCAGCGCGGGATTTAAAGACCGGAAACTGGCTCTTCGGCCGGGGAGCCATGGATATGAAAGCGGGACTTACGGTTCACCTGTCCCTGTTGGAAAAAGCGATGGCGGGTGAATTTGACGGTAATCTGCTGCTTGTTGCTGTGCCGGATGAAGAGGTGAACTCCGAAGGGATGCTTGCCGCTCTCCCGGCACTTGCCGAGATAAAAGAAAAAGAGAACTTGAACTTTAAAGCCGCTTTGAATGGCGAGCCTATGTTCAGCAAGTACCCAGGGGACCCTGCCTATTATCTTTATACAGGATCGATCGGCAAGACGCTCCCGGGCTTTCTATGCTACGGGAAAGAAACGCACGTCGGTGAGCCCTTCGGCGGTTTGAACGCAAACTTGATGATGAGTTATCTCGCCCAGGAGCTGGAGTTGAATGAAGCATTCATCGAGAATGTCGGTGGAGAGCGCACGCCGCCTCCTATCAGTTTGATGCAGCGGGACTTAAAGCATGAATATTCCGTGCAAACACCACAGGCAGCCGTTACGATGTACAACGTGCTCTATATGAAGCAGACGATTCAGGAGCTGAATGAGAAGCTGCTTCAGGCCGCCCAGCGGGCCCGGGCGAAAATTATCCATCACTATCATCATCAAGCCTCCTTTTATTTAAAAGGAACGCAAACCTCTTCCTTCCAGCCTGATATTACGATTCTGACTTATGATCAGCTGTATAAGGAAGCCGTCAAACGTTTTGGAAAGGCGGAAGTCGACCGTCGCCAGAACCGGTTAGTGAACTTAAGGGATCAGGGAGACAGGGACTTTTCCACAACACTCGTGCAGAGCCTTGCATCCATATGTAAAGATATCAGTCCGATGATCGTCCTTTTCTACAGTCCGCCGTTCTATCCGTCTGTATCGTCTCATGACGATCCTTACATTCAACATGCGGCGAAGACAGCGATGGATTATGCCAGGGAGCATTATGGAGAAGAGTTGGAGATGGTCGAATATTTCACGGGGTTATCGGATTTAAGTTTCATAGGACCAGCTTCGACGGCAAGTTCGCTTCAGGACCTTACGAAACAGATGCCGATTCACGGCAATGGATTTGAATGGCCGGCAGAGGCGATGGAAATGATCACGATGCCGATCCTTAATGTCGGTCCGCTCGGCAGGGATCCGCACCAATGGACGGAGCGGCTGGAATTGAGCTACAGCTTTGAAAAACTTCCGGTGATTCTGACTCATACGATCCATGAACTTTTTCGAACGCAGGAATAGTAGATAAAGGTAATAAAAAAGCGCCGGAGATTATTCTCCGGCGCTTTCTTCCTGTGGTTTATCCATTATAATAGATGCCGGCACCCGGGCCGATTTCCGCGCCTGGAATGAACATCCAGATCAGCAGCATGACGATCCAAATGATGGAGAAAGCAATCGAATAAGGAAGCATGGTGGATATCAATGTTCCGATTCCCACCTTCTTATCGTATTTCTGTGCAAAAGCAATGACGATTGCAAAATACGGCATCAACGGAGAGATGATGTTTGTCGTTGAATCAGCAATTCGGTATGCCAATGTCGTGAGCTCAGGGGAATACCCGAGGTTCATCATTAATGGAACGAAGACGGGAGCCATGATCGCCCATTTGGCAGAAGAACTTCCGATAAACAAGTTGATGAACCCTGCTACGAAAATGAACGCAATGATTAAACCGATTCCTGTGAATCCGATAGAATCCAGGAATTCTGCACCGCTTACGGCGATGACTTTCCCAAGATTGGTGTGGTTGAAATATGCGACGAACTGACCGGCTGTGAAAGCGAGTACGATATACATCCCCATCGAAGCCATCGTATCGGACATCTGGTTGGCAACGTCTTTGTCGTTCTTGATTTCTTTCGTAATCCGTCCATAAACATAACCAGGTACGATGAACATGATCAAAATGACAGGTACAAGGCTTTGGAAGAACGGAGAGGCAAGAAAGTCATCAGGATCACGAAGCGGCCCCCAGGATGGTAAGACGAGCAGGGACAAAAGTCCGATCGTTACGATGAAAGCGATGAGGGCACCGAGCATTCCTTTTTTCTCGATAGGAGTGACATATTGAGCCTCGTCCTCGCCTATGTCTCCTTTATACGTTCCTAACCTCGGTTCGACGATCTTGTCCGTTACGATTGTTCCGATTATTGTCAGGACGAATACGGAAGCGATCATGAAGTAGTAGTTCATCGTATAAAGAATGGTGTCTGCGTATTCAGGATCGATCGTAGCTGCCGCCTGAATAGTAAGGTCACCGAGCAGTGGATCAAGGGATGTCAAGAGCAGGTTGGCGCTGAACCCGGCAGATACACCGGCGAACGCAGCTGCCAGTCCTGCAAGGGGATGGCGTCCAAGACCTGCGAACAATACGGCTCCAAGCGGTGTCAAAACGACATACCCGGCGTCCGCTGCCATGCTCGACATGATTCCTCCAAAAACGAGAGCAGCCGTCATCAAAGACCGCGGTACCGATGTGACGAGACCACGAAGCATGGCACTAATAAGTCCGGACCGTTCCGCGATACCGATTCCAAGCATCGTGACAAGGACGGTTCCGAGCGGAGCGAAACCTACAAAGTTCTCCACCATGCTGTCAAATATATATTGAATCCCATCGCCTGACAGCAGGTTGACGACTTGAAGCGTTTCTCCTGTTGCCGGATCTTCCACTTCCACGTTCATGGAAGAGAAGATCCACGAAGCGATGATGACTAACAATGCAAAAATTGCGAACAATGTGACAGGGTGAGGGAGTTTGTTGCCGATCCGCTCGATTCCGTCAAGCATCCGCATCGTAAGCCCTTTCTTTTCTGTTTGGTCCATTTTTTTCCTCCTACTTTTTACTGTGGTATTATTTATTTACGATAACGCGTTAAAGTATATAAAATAATTATTTGTATTTGAAGGCATTTGGAAAAAGTGCCACTAGAAAAAACATTTTGAGTTCAAGAAGTATTACGAATTGTTACACAAGGGAAAAATATACATAAACATGCTACAATAGAAATGAATGATGATTCAGTTAGGAGGGGTTTGATATGCGTACGTTAAAAGATACCATTTCACAAATCACTTTACCTACGCCTTATGCGGTCGGTGATGTACACATATATTTATTGAAAGGAGACCGCTTGTCACTCGTAGATGCGGGTGTGAAAACGGAAGAGGCCTGGACGGTTTTGAAAGAGCGGCTCAAAGAGTTGGGATATGCACCGGAGGATATCGAGCAGGTCATCCTCACCCATCACCACCCGGACCATATGGGGCTCATCGAGCGCTTTCCGAAACTCGACTCCATTATAGCACACCCTAAACTTAAGCCTTGGCTGGAGCGTGAGGAAGAATACTTGCAGCGTTATGAGAGGTTTTTCAAAGCTATGTATATAGAATCTGGCGTTCCGGAGAGGTTTTTACCGATGCTTCAAGGGCTGCGTAAATCCTTGAAATGGTCCGCCCGCGGCACGTTAACCGGCACTCTGCAGGAGGGGGATACGCTTCCTGGTCATGACAATTGGAAGGCATTAGAGACACCGGGGCATGCCCAGAGTCATCTTTCTTTCTTACGGGAAGCAGACGGGGCGTTCATCGGCGGCGATCTTCTTTTGTCTCACATTTCCTCCAACCCTCTGCTTGAGCCAGGTTTCTGTGACGGGGATCCACGTCCTCGTCCACTTCTGCAGTACAGGGAATCGTTGGAGCGACTGCTTGATCTTCCTATTACTTCCATTTACCCGGGGCATGGGAAGATCTTTGACGGTCACGTCCCTTTGATCAAAGAGAGGCTGGAAAAGCAGGAGAAACGAGCACGAAAGGTGAAAGAAATGGTAAGGGAAGTTCCGCTTACGGCATATGAAGTGTGTGAACGGCTGTTTCCGAAACATGTGGAATCCCAACTCGGGCTTACGATGTCGGAGAGTATTGGCCAGCTCGATTATTTGGAGCATCATGGAGACGTCAAGACACAGGTAACAGAAGGACGAAAACGATATGTAGTGGAGGAATGATCTTGTGAATGAACTTGTAAAAGGAAAGAAAGTGCTGATAACCGGTGCTTCCAGCGGCATCGGCCAATACATAGCGATCCATACGGCCATGCAGGGGGGCGTACCAATTCTTGTCGCCCGGTCAACCGACAAACTTCGGATCATTGCTGAGAAGATTGAGGAATCTTTCTCTATCGAATGCCCGTGGTATACGGCAGATTTATCGATGGATGCCGAGTGGAAAGATGTCATCGACCAGATCTGCTATGACCATGGATCGATCGATGCACTGGTAAACAATGCAGGGATGGCCGTTTTCGATCTGGTGGAACAGGCGAAGTGGAAGGATATTGAACGGATGGTTGCGGTAAATGTGACTTCCTTGTTCCGTTCCACCCATCAGCTGCTGCCTCATTTCCTTCAAAAAGGGGAGGGGCATATCGTCAACATCGCTTCCCAGGCCGGGAAAATGGCGACACCGAAATCGTCGGTCTACGCAGCGACAAAGCATGCTGTGCTTGGCTTTACGAATGCGCTGCGCATGGAGGTGGAACCGAAGGGAGTGTTCGTCACTTCTGTCAATCTTGGACCTGTCCAGACCAACTTCTTCGAACAGGCGGATCCGGCGGGTACCTACCAGAAGGCGGTCGAACAAATGATGCTTGACCCCAACCATGTCGCTAGAACCGTCGTCGACCACTTGTTTACCAAATGCCGGGAAATCAATATGCCTGCCTGGATGAATGCAGGAAGCAAACTCTATGCACTGTCACCGGGAACGATTGAGAAAGTGATGAAAAAGCAGTTTGAGAAGAAATAATGGCTTCCTCTCTTCCGTTTGCAGCGGAGGGGCGGGAGCTTTTTTCTTGTTATTCCATTCGTTCGTTTCAGAAGCTGAAGAAGGATAAAATAAAGGATTTATTAAATCGGGTGCGTGTACCGGATTCGTGTCTACAATGAAAGTGTCAGGAAGGGGAACAGAATGGCTGCTATTTTACTGGTAGAAGATGACAAAGAAATTGCGAGAATTGTAAAGGACCATTTCACACGGCAGGGGATGGAGGTGACATGGGCTTCGACTGGACAGGAGGGATGGGAGGATTTTCACGATAAGGCGTATGATTTGATACTGGTCGATTTGATGCTTCCGGAAATGGACGGATACAGCCTTTGCAGAAACATCCGTCTGAAAAGCGATCTGCCGATTGTAATCATCAGTGCCAGGCAGGAAGAAGAATCGAAAATCAAAGGCCTCGACCTCGGTGCGGATGATTATGTTACCAAACCCTTCAGTCTGATGGAACTTACAGCCAGAGTCCAGTCCCATTTGCGCAGGTATGACCGCTACAGAAACCCGGAACAGGAACTGTCACGGGAGTGTTTGTACTCCGGTGAGCTTGCAGTGGATGTGGAGAAGAGGACGGTGAAAGTGGCAGGGAAGGAAGTTATGCTGACGGCTAAGGAGTTCGCGATGCTCCGGTTGTTCATTCAACATCCGCTTCGTACCTTCACCAAAGCGGAACTGTACGAACACATCTGGGGAGAGGTGGAGCTTAATGGTAATAACACGATCAATGTCCATATCAAGAGTCTTCGAAATAAGCTCGGGGAAAATGTCAAAGAACCGATATGGATCGAGACCGTCTGGGGAACCGGCTATCGTTTTATCGGGGAAGTCCTCTCATGAAAATAAGGACATGGCTGATGATTACCTATCTGCTCGTCATGATCCTCCCGCTCGCCGGCGCGTATGGCTTTTTTCTCTGGGTGCAGGAATGGAACCATGAGAAAAGGGTGGCGGATACGTTTGAGTTAACAGAGCGTATCCATGAACTGGAAGCATCATTACAGTCCGTGGACTGGTATGAGCGCAGACCACGCGAAGAATTTAATCGAGAATGGGAAGCGGTGACGAATGATTCCGACGTAGCCGTTAAGCTGTTTCGATCGGATGGGTTGATGGTCTATAATTCTGAATCCAATGATTTACGGATCGAGCCCCGTCAATCGCTGCTGCAGGGTCTTTATCACTATGACTTATCTTTTCAGTCCCTTTCCGTAAAAAAGCCGGTATTCGTTGACGGGGAGATAAAAGGGATCTATGACATCCGGATCGACCGTTCGGAATGGGTGGAAGGGGTGAAGAACAGGCGCATCGGTATTCTTGCATTATCCGGAGTTTTATTTCTACTCATTTACTCCGGGGTGCTTTGGATGCTGCACCGCAAGTGGAACCTTCCCTTAAAGCGTTTAATTTCTGGTATGGACCGCTTTGCAGATTACCAGACGACGGTGCGTTTCCCGGATAAGAAGAAGGATGAGCTCGGCCAGTTAATGACTCATTTCGAAAGCATGCAGGAGCAGGTGGAAGCGGCCAACAGAGAAACCGTCCGGGAGCAGGAAGAAAAGCAGCTCATGATGGCTTCTTTCTCCCACGATATTAAGACGCCCCTGACATCTTTACAGACCTATGCGGAGGCTCTGCAGGGAGAAGGGTTGACGGAACAGGAAAGGAAAGAATACCTGCAGATCCTCGCAGGTAAATCCAATCACTTGAAAGGTCTGATTGAGGATTTGACGACATTCGCCAAGTTTCAGTCCAGCAGCTATGAGATGGAGCGGCCTGAAGTGGATGCAGAAGAATTCTTTGATATGTTGTTTGAGGGCTACGATGAGATGGCCCGTGCCCGAGGAGTCCTGTTTCTAAAAGAAGAGAGAATCGAAGGAACGGTGCGGATGAGCGCCAGGGAAATGATTCGTTACCTCGATAATCTTATGAGCAATGCCCTGCGCTATACGCCGGAGGGAAAAACCATTTTTGCCGCCGTCCTTGGCGAAAAGGAGCCGCTGCCCGGGTGGGTTTTCCCGGAGGCAGCAGAAGAGATGTTCCAGGAAAGAAAGGGCCGAGCGCTCTTGCTTGTACAGAATGAAGGGCCGGCGATTGCGGAACAGCAGCTGGAATCGGTACTCAAGCCATTTTATCAAGGAGAAGCTTCCCGGACGTCGGATGACGGCAAACAATCGGGGCTTGGATTAAGCATCGCCCATATGATTGCTGAAAGCCATGAAGGAGAGATGAAGCTTTGGTCCGTGCCCGGGCGCGGGATGATCATTGCTATGTTGTTCAATCAAGTACATGAAGGAGAGGGTTAAACGTGAGGAAGTGGTTAATTGGAGTCATTACAGCAGGTGTGTGTCTCGTATCGGCTTGCTCCGCTGAGTCGGGCGGAGCGTACTCGCCGGATCAGATTGTAGCAAATGCGGTCGAAAAAGAAGATCAGTTGGATCGCTATTATATGAAAATGGAGATGGATGTCCAAAAAGGAGACGATACCATTGACCGCTCTACAATGGAACAGTGGTCGGATGTTGCTAATAATCGGATCAAGGTCATCGCAGATACGGAGGGTGGTGCTGTCCAGTCGTTGAATGATGGGAAGACAACTATGTTTTATTCGGAAGAGCAGGGAGAAGCATTCACCATAGACAGTCCCGGGACAGAACAAATGCTTTCCGGGGAGTCTCAACGGGAGCAGCTGCAGCAAATGCTTCAAGAGACAAGGAAAACCCATGACGTCGAGCTCATTGGGGAGGAAGAAGTGAACGGATTTGGAACGTACCATATCAAAGCCGTGCCGAAAGAGGACGGGGGATTCCGCGGGAACGAGGAGTATTGGATTTCCGATAAGCATTGGATCATTATCAAAATGGTCGCCCATAGTGAGGATCTTAAGACGGAATATACGGTGACGGAATTGGATGTGGACCCTTCCTTCGACGACCGTACCTTTACGATGGACCTTCCTCAGGGTGTCGAGGTGAAAGAGATGGATGATCTCGGTTTAACGGAGGAGACGTCTCTTGAAGAGGCAGAGGAAATCTACGGTCAGCCTGTTTTGAAGGTCAAGGATGAGGCCTATGAATTAACAGCTGTTGATCGTTTCTCCAGCAAAGAGCTAAAGCGTACCGAGGTGAATCAATCCTATAGCAAAGATGGATACGGGCAGTTCACACTGACTTCTTTTGAAGCTCCGGAAGACAACCTTTCTGCCGGTTTCAGCGGGGAAGAAATAGTGGAAGTCCGAGGGATGAAGGGCGTCTTTACGGAAGATGTCATTACAAACCTCCTTTGGGAAGAAGGTGGACTTCGGTATTCGCTCCTTGTGGAAGACCCGGAGCTGACAAAGGAAGAAATATTTGCCATTGCCGAGGCGTTGGAATGACGGTCGAGGAAAGGATGGAGAGTAAATATGGGGATGATTGCTATCGCATCTATCTGGATATGGGCAGCAGCAATAAAAGAGCTGCTCAAACCTTCGGACAGGCAGGGTCACCGTAAAATCATCATTCTTACAGCTGTAGGTACTTTATCTGCTGCGGTCCTCACGGTTTCGCTTCTCTAAGCAGGTAAATGATTGTAAGGAGCAGTATCGGTACGATTGATGGCAGGAGGTTGAATCGATGGGAGTTGTTCATTGGTACGATTGGATTATTCCGACAAGTCCATTTGCTTCGTTTCTTTTCGGCATGCTCTTCACCGCCGCCACCGCCGGGTTAGCCTGGTGGGAAACGAGGAGCAAGCGGGTGATGCTGCTCGTATTTTCAGTGGGGGCGGTCGTCACATGCGTCGGGGTGCTTTTGCTTAAGTGGATCGGTCACTATGGCTGAAGGGATAGATAAGAAGACGATAACGGGATTTTGTGCGGCGTCCCTTTTCAGTCTTCTTTCTGTTTTATCTGCAGTCCTTTCCAGTGAGTATTTTGTCTTTTACCTTGTGCTTGCTCAAATCGCAGCGTTTTTGAGCGTGGCCCGGGCAGAAAAGGTACATAGAAGCCGGGAAAAGTAATGGTTTCTCATAAAGGTCCCCCTTATCCTTCTGCAGGAAAGGGGACTTTTTCTTTTTTGTCAGTTTTCCTCTAACAGTAATTGCCACTTGCAAATGCGAACATATATTCGCATAATAGTATGTAGAGGAAAAGGAGGAGCAGGTATGAAAAATCCGAACATCGATTACGGTAGTTATCCAGACCGGGGGATCCTCTGTGTCGATATGAAGAGTTTCTATGCCAGCTGCGCGGCTGTCGCGCGGGGACTCGACCCGCTGATATGTCCGCTCGCGGTCGTTGCAGATATGGAGCGCAGGGGAAGTGTCGTTCTGGCGGCGACGCCCGCTATGAAGGAGAAGTACGGCATCCGAACAGGCAGCCGCCTGTTCGAAATTCCCTCCGTTCCGGAAATCGTCATCGTCTCCGCTCAAATGAAAACCTATTTAGAGATTTCCACGCAAGTGACGGATTTGTTCCATAAATTCGTGCCGAAAGAGAAGATCCACACCTACAGCGTCGATGAAAGCTTTCTTGAAGTGGGGAACGGAGAAGGGAGATTCAGCAATCCGGAAGAAACTGCCCAAATGATTATAGATGAGCTGAAGGAAACGTTCCATCTGGATGCAGCGATCGGCATCGGTCCGAACATGCTGCTTGCGAAGCTGTGCCTGGATCTGGAAGCGAAGAAAAAGGGTGTTGCCCGTTGGACGTATGACAACTTCAGAGAGAAGCTGTGGCCGGTGGCACCATTGTCCGAGATGTGGGGGATCGGTCCTCGTCTGGAACGGCGGCTCAACCGGATGGGGATCTGGTCTGTCGGCCAGCTGGCGAAGTTTCCGTTGGAACAGCTGGAGAAAGCGTTCGGGGTCATGGGCAATCAATTTTTTTACCATGCAAACGGTGTCGATCTGTCCGATCCCGGGGCACCGATCATCCAGGGGCAGGTCAGCTACGGGAAGAGTCAGATTCTCTTGAGGGATTATCATAAGCCCGAGGATGTTAAGTACGTCATCTTGGAGATGTGCGAGGAAGTCGCCCGTCGCGCCCGGCGGAAAGGGCATGCGGGACGAACGATTTCCCTCGGTATCGGCTACAGCAAAACGGAAGGCGGGTCCGGTTTCCACCGGTCGGTTTCCGTCGAGCATCCGACGAGTATTACGATGGACCTTTACCGGGCATGTCTCGTCTTGTTCAGCCGCTATTATAACGGCGGGGTCGTACGTAAGATTTCCATTTCGCTTGGGAATATAACGGAAGACTCGGACATCCAGCTTGATTTGTTTCAGCACGCCCGGGACAGGAAAAGGGATCTTGGGTATGTAATGGATGAAATAAGGGAGCGGTACGGTCAGGATATGCTGCTGCGGGCCGTGTCATGGACCGATGCGGGCACGGCCCGCCATCGGAGCCGGCTTGTCGGAGGTCACTATGCAGAATAGAGAAACAGAACGATTGCACGAACGTCCCGGATTTTTTAAAATAGAGGAACAGGAGGGATGAAAGATGAAATTAAGGATAACAGACGAAGCAATGGAACAACTGAAGCGGATGGAAGAAACGGAGCGTCCGATTATTCGGCTGTTTTATGATACCGAAGGCTGCGGCTGCGGTGTGAACGGGCTTCCTATGATCCGCTTTGATGATAAACGGTACGATACGGATAAAGAAGTGGAAAATGAAGCGTATCCTGTCGTCATCGACGACCAGCAGTCTGTCTTTTTCAAGCAGGAAATGAAGCTGGATTTTGCCAAGGGAACGTTCCGCCTGTCCAGCCCGGACGGTATCCTAAATCCGATCATCCCGATTAAAACGGTCAAAGGAGCTGCGGTATGAGCAAGAAGAAACAAACGAGTGGAACACTGGCGGATCAGCTTGGTGCCGATGTTTGGACGAAGCTGGAGTCTAAAAAGGCCGAGCTGAAAAAGCAGGAGGAGATCCGTGAAGCGAAAGAGAAGGAACGCCGGATCGCTGAACGGAAACAAAGAGAAGCGAACAAAAGCTTTGAAGAGCTGCTCAACGAGAGTGACATGGATTGGAAGAAATTTAAAAAATGAGTCCCCATCCCGGGGGCTTTTTTCATTGGAAGGAGATCGATGAACCGTAGTCAGAAAAGCGGGAATTCCCGGACTTCGACGGAAACGATTGACCCACAGCCCCTTCGTTGTTATGATTCTCGTTATAAATTGATACATGAAGTACCTTGTATAAGTTCAGGAATATGGCCTGAGCGTTTCTACCAGCTACCGGAAATAGCTTGTCTACAGGGAAGAGTGAATGTTGATTCCTTTTTCCTATGGATGAGCACTGGTGCTGGGACCGGTGCTTTTTTTGTTGCATTATAGGAGGGTACATCATGAGAAACTTCTTTCAGTTCCAGGACCGTGGTACGAACTACCGCAAAGAAACCATGGCTGGAATTACAACGTTTCTGTCCATGGCTTATATTCTGGTCGTTAATCCGACCATATTGAGCCAGGCAGGTATGGATAAAGGGGCGCTGTTTACGGCGACTGCCCTGTCAGCCATCGTAGGTTCACTGTTGATCGGACTGCTGGCGAATTTCCCGGTAGGAATCGCTCCGAGTATGGGGTTGAACTCTTTCTTTACTTTTTCTGTTGTTATCGGAATGGGGATTGACTGGGAAATCGCATTGACAGGGGTATTCGTAGCCAGTGTCATTTTCGTTATTTTGAGTCTTTTTAAGATCCGTGAGAAAATTATAAACGTTATTCCCAAGGATTTAAAGCATGCTATTGCCGGAGGAATCGGCTTCTTCATCGCATTTATAGGTTTGAAGAACGCCGGCATCATCGTCGGGGCGGAATCGACGATTGTTTCGATCGGTCAGTTCACAACACCTACAACAGCCCTTGCTGCCTTCGGGTTCATCATTACGCTCATGCTGATGGTTCGTGGTGTGCGTGGAGGCATCTTCTACGGGATCGTCATCACGAGTATCGTCGGGATGCTTGCGGGACTGGTTGCTGTTCCGGATTCAATTGTCGGACAGGTGCCCAGTCTTGAGCCTACGTTCGGTGTCGCGTTTGAAAACCTCGGGAATATTTGGACGCCTGAAATTCTGGCTGTCATCTTCACGTTCCTGTTCGTGGCGTTCTTTGATACCGCTGGTGCCCTTATTGCCGTGGCGAGCCAGGCGGGAATTATGAAGGATAACCAAATTCCCAATGCCGGTCGTGCGCTTCTCGCCGACTCCACTTCTGGTGTTGCGGGAGCGGTCTCCGGTACTTCCACGACGGCGTCCTTCGTCGAGTCATCAGCAGGCGTTGCAGTCGGTGGACGGACCGGTTTCACCAGTGTCGTCATATCCGTCTGTTTCTTCATTGCTTTATTCTTTTCCCCGCTTCTCGGCGTCATCACGCCGGAAGTCACAGCTCCGGCTCTCATCATTGTCGGGGCATTGATGGCGACAGAAGTGAAGGAAATCAACTGGGATCGATTTGAAATCTTTGTCCCTGCCTTCGTGACGATCATTATGATGCCGCTCACGTCCAGTGTGGCGACAGGGATTGCGCTCGGGTTTATTCTTTACCCGTTTGCTATGATTGCGAACAGAAATTGGAGACAAGTCCATCCGATTATGTACGTTCTCGCTTTTCTGTTTCTGCTTTATTTTATATTTTTATAATAGGGACAGCCCTCGGAGTAGAACTCCGGGGGTTTTTTTGATTTAAATTAGGAGACAATTCGGATAATTGAAACGATGATCAGCCGTCACCCGTATAGAAAAGAAAAGGGGGATGCGTGCGATGCGTTTTCTTTACAGTAACAGAGAAACCTGGATCAAGAAATCGAACCAGTCTTTTTTGGAAATCGGTGGCGTCATGCTGACCGTAGTTTTTTCATTATACGTACACGACAGGGTGGAACCATTCTATATGCTTGCGAGTGGATTTCTTTTTGTGCTGGGAATCGCTAAATTCATTTACTACAGAAAGATGCCGGAACGGGTATATGTCTCCCTTGGGAAAGACCACTTGAAGATCCGGGCTAATTGGATCGACAGGAATATCTCTGTTCCCTTTGAAGAGATTACAAGGATGCAGCTGGTTGACGGAGAAATTCTCGTGCTACAAACAGGAAAAGACAGAGAAGAAGAAGAAATATATTTAGAGAATATGAAAAAAGAGGATAGGGAAACGCTGCTTAGAGAGCTTGACGGATTGTCTGGAAAGCGTGTATCGATGTCATTCTTACATACAAATGAGGAAGAGGGGGAAGAACGTGGAGCATGTAACAGAACATAACAGCAAAGCATGGGACAAGAAGGTTGAGGAAGGAGTCCGCTACACAGCATCGGTTTCCTCTCTTACTGTGGAAGAAGCGAAGGCAGGCGTCTGGTCGATCGGGGTAACGGCAGATAAGCAAATACCGAGAAACTGGTTCCCACCTTCCATGGAGGGGCGGAAGGTTCTTTGTTTAGCTTCAGGGGGAGGGCAGCAGGGCCCGGTACTTGCAGCCGCAGGAGCAGACGTCACGGTTTTC
This sequence comes from Halobacillus sp. BAB-2008, assembly GCF_000328325.1. Classification (NCBI taxonomy): domain Bacteria; kingdom Bacillati; phylum Bacillota; class Bacilli; order Caryophanales; family Bacillaceae; genus Halobacillus; species Halobacillus sp. BAB-2008. The sequence goes on from NZ_ANPF01000080.1 coordinate 21,227, forward strand.
GATCTGTCGGAGAAGCAGCTGGAGCAGGATCGTAAAGTTGCAAAAGCCGAATCGCTCTCTTTGCAAACAGTGAAAGGGGATATGACAAATCTGTCCTGTTTCCGTGATGAAACGTTCGATTTGATCATCCATCCCGTGTCTAATGTATTTATTCCTGACATTCGTCCCGTTTGGGGGGAAGCCTCCCGCGTACTGAAAGAAAAAGGGGTGCTTATCTCCGGGTTTATGAATCCAGTGCTATATCTGTTCGATGAGGAAAAAGAAGCGGCAGGCAAGTTGGAAGTGGTACATAAGATTCCATATTCTCCGCTGGAGGAAGAAGTACGAGAAGGCGAAGCGCTCGAATTCGGCCATACGCTGGAGGACCAGCTCCAGGGACAGATGGATGCCGGCTTCGTAATCACGGATATGTATGAAGACAACTTCGGGGACGGGAGGCTGGTCGATTCTTACATCAAGACGATGATGGCGACAAGGGCAGTGAATGTTAGGCTTTAGGTGCCGAGCGCTTCGTTAAGGTTGTATAGAAGAGGAGGGTGATTTTTTGAAGGGCAGGATGCGGGTGGGAACCATTTATTTACCAGTTTGTGATGTGAAGAGAGCGAAGGAGTGGTATGAAGAGAAGGTGGGCATCCGCAGTCATTTTGTGGATAGAGATAAAGCGATCTTCGACTTTGCCAATTTGAGCTTCTTTCTTGTACGTTCTCCATCGGGGCAGACGTCTGATTTTATTGACGCGGAAGGAGTTGTGCGTCCGTCTCTTACGCTGGAAGTGGATGGGGTCACAGAGTTGGAGGAATTTCGAACCCGTTTAATCGCCGCGGGCGTTTCGGTTGGGGAGTTGGAAGACAGGGGGCACCCGGGCAGAAATTTTATCTTCTTCGATTTGGACGGTAACAGGATTGATGTATGGAGTGGGAGTGGAGAGTATAAGTGAGGGAGGGGGCGGGAAGCAAATCAGGCTTCTTCCTCCCTCTTAAAGGTGTGTTTGGCAGTGACAGCCATCTCCACCTCTTCAATCGTTCGACAATAGCTGGACTCGATGTCCTCGTCCAACTCTTTTGTTTTCGCTTTCATCCAGCGAAGGGTGGTTAAATTTCGGAACCAGTCTCCAGGCTCTGCTTCCTGATGTGTCCAGTCTTCCCATGCCTGCTCAAGTGGAGGGCTGTATATTTTAGGACCCTTATGCTTTCTTCTGCATGGACTTTCTAACAGCTCATGAACCTTCCCTGGTGGTGTTTCCTTTACAAGGCTGAACAAGTCCGGCCAGTAATCGCTTCGTGATCCGGAATGCACATGTGCTTCTGACCACGCTGTAATCTGCTCCAATCGTGACTTTACAGAGAAAAGAGTATGGTATAAAGACTTGCCGAAGAAGACACGCGCATCGACGGCAGAGAAGTGATGAACCGTTCCTCCAATCAGCTTCGTTTTCTTCTGGTTCGGAGTCTCGTAAGGGAATAGGATGTGATTAAAGTCAAGAATGTCCTGCAGCTTAAACATGACTTTGTCCGTCACGGTCTGCATATATTGATGATTCTGGACGACACGTTCCTCAATATACATCTGCTCGTTAACGATCAGGGCTTTGGTGATTCTTTCACTGTTCCCATCGTCCCAGAACTTCTCCCAAAAAGGAAGCATGAACGCAGAAATTCCGAGGGGAGCGAGCAGGTGGAAGAGAGGTCTGCCGATCTGCCTGCTGTGTTGATACAACAGCAATTGCGGATAAGCATCCTGAAAAATAAGCCAGTTTCCCCGCTCCAAAAACACGAAGAAATCGACTTGTTCTTTTCCTGATAATAATACAGGGAGATATTCCCCCTTAAGGTCCGTCATGTTCCACCCTGCATTTCTGGAAACAAGGTGAGCGAGCAGGGACCAGTGCATTTCCGGGTTGTTTCGATAATACTGGAAATATGCTGCAGTTCTGGTGCAGTTGTTCCGGTTCGCCGTTACCGTCTCTTTCCGGATGGCTTCGATGATCTCTTTATCCTTCATCGATAAGGGGTGACTCACGCCCTTCGCTTTCAGCGTTTGTTTCAATTGTTTCTTCAACCAGCGACCGCCGTCCAGCATGCCTGTCGTCTCCTCTCTCACCTTGCCGTTTTTTTATACTACATAGTATCCGCGAAACCTTCCTTTTCATGTAAAAAAAGGAAGGTTATTTTGCACTCGATGACGAATGTCAAAGAATAAGGAACAGGCGTTTTCTTATCCGTTTATCCAAGGATATGAAAAGGGCAGAGGAGGTTATGTCCCATTTATTCCTTTGTTTTCTTCGCAGGGGAAGGAATAAGTGAAGCGTTGGATGAAAGCTGAAAAATCGAAGGAGGGATAGGATGGAACAAAAGCTGTTGTGGACTAATTTTGAAGACCAGGGAGCAGAATTTGTGACGATCAAGCATCAGAAAGATTACATGCAGGCGGAAGGGACGGTCCTGCTGGTCCGTGAAGAGCGTCCTGTACGAATCAGATATTCGATCAAGCTCGGATCCGACTGGAAGACGAAGAAGGTGAAAATATATAAGGAGGACAGGGAGGAGCCGTTTGTCGTCCAGACGGAGAAGGAAGATAAATGGTATGTGAATGGGTGCTATGACGAGAATATGGATGGAGCTACGAATGTGGATCTGTCCATCACCCCTTTATCCAACATGTTTCCGATCAACCGGGTGTCGTGGGAGATCGGGCAGAAGCGGACGTTTAAGATGGTATATATCGACGTGTGGAAAGAAGAGGCTGCGCCTGTACTCCAGACCTACACGTATTTAGGCGTTGACGGCGGAGAACGGGTTTTCCAGTATAAATGCAGAGAATATGAAACAAAGATTTTTGTCGATGAAAGTGGAGTAGTCATGGAATATCCAAGGGTGTTTACCTTGGCTGCTTCTGCACAGTCGGAAGAGAGCGGGGAGAAGCCTCCTTCCACAAATGAAACCATGGCCTTCCACGCGTTTTATTAACTGGTGCTTTCCCTACCCCGTTCCGCGGGGTTTTTGTTTTATACAGGAAGAAGTTTTATACTTAAAGCAGAGTGGACCAATCAGCTAAGAGGAGAGGAAACAACATTCATGAACACGGTAGTTATATTGGCGGAAAAGCCTTCCCAGGCGAAGGCATATGCAGACGCCTTTCAAGTGAAAGAAAAAACGAAAACCCATATTGTCATTAAACCGGACCCCATTTTTCCGGAAGGGGCTGTTATCACTTGGGGGATTGGTCATCTTGCAGAATTAAAGGAACCCCACGATTATAAGAAAGAATGGAAAACGTGGAAATTGGACGAACTGCCGATCATTCCTGATAATTTCCGTGAAAAGGTACAGGCAGGAAAAAGCGCTCAATTCCGGGCGGTGAAGAGCTGGTTCCAGGCGGCGGACATGATTATTAATGCTGCGGACGTCGATCGGGAAGGATCGAATATTTTTTATAGTATACTCCGTCTCACAGGGGTACGTCATAAACCAATTAAGCGTTTGTGGATCAATTCCCTGGAGAAGGATGAAGTCAGGAAAGGATTCCAAAACCTCCAGTCGAACGAACGGGATCTGTTAATGTTCCAGGAAGCCAAGGCAAGGCAGATCAGCGACTGGATCGTCGGCATTAATGCGAGCCGGTTGTTTTCTCTTTTAATGCAGCAAAAAGGTTTTGCCGGAAGTCTCTCGATCGGAAGGGTGCAGTCCCCGACCGTTTATATGATCTACCAAAGGCAGATGGAGATAGAGCAATTCGTTTCTACCCCCTTTTATCAGCTCGAAGGGACCTTTACATCCCGGCAGGGGACTTATAAAGGGATGGCTGAGGTTAAAGCAGATAAGAAAGATGTCGTGGAGGAGCTGTTAATAAAACATAACATCGAGGAAGGTGCCCGGGCAGCAGGAAGCGTGCAGACGGTGGAGAAAAAACGAAAACATATTAAATCTCCGAAGCTTCATTCCTTATCGACCCTGCAGAGTACGGCGAACCGAAAATGGAAGTACAGCCCTTCCCATGTGTTGAAGACCGTGCAGAAGCTGTATGAGAAGAAGCTGGTCTCCTACCCGAGAACCGACAGCCAGCACATAACAAAAAGTGAGTTCAGTTACCTGCGCAATAATCTGGAAGGGTATCAGCAGTCGATGGGAGTGACGTTCCAACCGTCCTCTACCTATCCAAAGAAGCGGTACGTCGATGATGGAAAAGTACAGGAACACTATGCTATCGTCCCCACGAAGAAGGTGCCGACTGCGTCTGCTATAGAACGCCTCACACGCGATGAGACAAACTTATACAAAGAAGTAGTCCTGACGACACTCGCCATGTTTCATGAGGATTATATTTATGAAGAGACAACGATTAAGACGGAAGTTCAGGAACTGCTGTTCACCTCCGTTGGGAGAGTAGAAGTACAGAAGGGCTGGAAGGAATTGTTTCCGACTGGGAAGAAAACAAACGACGAGGACATCCTCCCGCCTGTAAAGCCGGATGAAGGCGTGGAAGCTGTTGTACATATTAAAGAAGGAATGACGAAGCCGCCGAAGCCGTACACCGAGGGGCAGCTGATCAACATGATGAAGACGTGCGGAAAGTATATCGAGGATGAAGCGGATCATGAGATTTTGAAAGAGGTGGAAGGGCTAGGAACAGAGGCCACCCGTTCAGGGATCATCGAGACAATTAAAGTACAGAAGTACATCGAAGTGAAGAAGAACATCGTCAGCATTACAGAGAAAGGCCGTATGCTCTGCGAAGCGATCGACGGTACATTATTGTCGAGTCCGGCCATGACGGCGAAGTGGGAGACGTATTTGAAGAAAATCGGGAACGGACAAGGTTCCAGTGACTCATTTCTTAAGCAGACGGGACAATTCATTCATAAGCTTATAGAAGAAACGCCAGGTCAAGTAGAAAAAGTGAAAGTACGCGCAGCTGCTCAAACAAGAACGGGGGAAGCCATCGCGCAATGTCCAGCCTGTAAGCAGGGAGGCGTGATGGATCGAGGACGGTTCTACGGATGCTCCGCCTATAAAGAGGGATGTAAGCTTTCTTTTCCAAAGCGGATCGCCGGAAAGACGCTTACAAAGCATATGATTAAAACGCTCTGCGAGAAACGGAAGACGAGAGTTCTGAAGGGTTTCAAAGGGAAGAAAAAATTTAATGCAGCGCTGCTTCTGGATGAAAAGAACAAGATAAAATTTGATTTTGAGAATAAAACGAAAGACAATAAGTAACCCTTCATCCATATTTACTTAACATTTATTACAAATAATGTATAATGTTCAGGAAGAGATAGATACAGGGGATACGTAACAAAGGATGGGGATAGGAAATGCCGGATAAGGAAGAAAAGTCCACTGATGAAATGAGTCAGGCGATGGGGAAGAAAAAGCAGCAATATAAATCTGTCCGTATTTATCCGGAAGATTTTCAAGAGTACAGACGTCTGGCATTTCATAATGATACGTCTATTGTAGAGACGATATCACAAGCGCTCGCAGCTTATAAAGAAAAATTCGAAGACGGGAACAGATGAATGGAAGAAGAGTACCAGCATAAAGCTGGTACTCTTTTCGTCTTTTGCAGACTTCATTTGAATAGATGGATCAAGGGAGTGTCTATTCTTTGACTTCATTACCTATTGGGTATATAGTGTGTGGATGGAAAGGCGTGATTGTATGATATTAGCTGTCATTATTCCATTATTAATCCTAATCCTGTTTTCCAAGCGCTATTTACCTGTGTTTGGCTTGAAGGATTTCAACAGGCACCCCTCTTCCTCACTTGAAAAGGGAGTCATCGTCGTGGATACGAGGGATTACCAAGTGTCCTCCAAGGAGGCGTGCGACGGCACGCTGCTTCTCCCGCTTGCGTATCTGCGAAGGTATTACCCGAATATTTCGTCGACCCGCGTTGTGTTGATCTGCGCGGATAAGGTGGAGAGGAACCTGGCCGTGCGTTTCCTGGAACGGAAAGGGTTTAAAGTAGAAGGGTTCTATGTACCGCAGGAAACAAACCGCCTCTCCAAGCCTTGTTTAGGAGAGTAGAATACTGAAAAAAAGAGCTGTCCTTATTAGGACAGCTCTTTTTTATGGGTGCGTTTTCTCTTTCGTTTCTTTCTTTTTACTTCAGCGTTTATTGCTTTATAGAAAGATACGCCCATTAACATAAGAATAATGGAGAATGGAAAAGCAGCGACGATCAGGACGTTTTGCAGCCCCTGTGTTCCGCCGAAATACACGATGATGGCTGCCATCGCTGACAGCGAAACACCCCAAAGGATTTTGACGAATCCCGGAGGGTTCATGGATCCCCCTGTAGAAAGCATCCCCAGGACAAATGTCGCTGAATCGGCGGATGTAATGAAGAATATTGCTATGACAAACAGTGTAAGGAATGACATAACTGTACCGAGGGGATAATGCTGTAACGTTGCAAACGTCGCCGTTTCAACTGGGAATTGTGAGATTTTCTCTATGCCCAACTGCTCCAGGTTCAATGCAGAAACACCGAAAACGGTGAAGAAAATGAAGCAGATCAATGATGGGACGAGTAGAACCCCAAGCATGAATTCTTTAACGGTTCTTCCTTTAGATATACGGGCAATGAATATACCGACGAATGGTGCCCAGGAGATCCACCATGCCCAATAGAAGAGAGTCCAGTCATTAATCCAGCTTCGGCCGTCTTCATCAAGGGGAGCGATCCGGAAGCTCATATCTACGAAATTTGCGATATAACTCCCGATAGAAGAAGTAAACATATTCAGGATGTACAGGGTCGGACCAACGATGAACAGCATGATCATAAGTAGGAAACCGAGTCCCATATTGGCATTACTCAAATATTTGATTCCTTTACTTACACCGGACCATGCTGACGCAAGGAACAGGACTGTTGATACAGTAAGGATAATCAGCTGTACCGTGAAGTTGGTCGGAACGTTGAACAGAAAGGCGAGTCCCTCGTTAATTTGAGCAGAACCGAAACCTAGTATGGCTGCGACCCCTACGACAGTAGCTACAACAGCCATCGTATCCACGGCCTTCCCGAGCGGTCCGTTCATTCGTTCTTCACCGAAGAGAGGAATGAGGGTCGGGCTGATCAGGCCGGAGTAACCTTTGTAAAAACGGAAGTAGGCAAGGACGAGGGCAGTCAAGGCGTAAATCGCCCAGGCGTGGATGCCCCAATGGAAAAATGAAAACTGAAGCGATTGCTTAATCGCTTCGTCACTTCCTTCTTTAGCAATCGGGCTGTTGATGAATGCGTGGGAAATGGGTTCGGCGGTCGTCCAGAACACAAGTCCCATTCCCAACCCTGCGCTAAATAACATAGCAAACCATGTCGGAAGATTGAAATCGGGTTCGTCTGATTCCTTTCCTAATTTAATCGTATTGAACCTCGAGAAAATAAGGTACACACAAAAAATTAAAATCAAAACGACGAGAAGTAGATAATACCAGCCGAAACGATCGGAAACAAACGCAGTTATTGATTCTGTTACATGTTGTAAATGTTCAGGGCCGACAGCCCCCCAAATGATGACAAGCGCACAGATGGCGATGCCATACCAAAATACACTAGATACATTTTTCAAACTTCTTTCACCTCATACGTGTATGTAAGCAGACGCTTCAAACTTCCTCATACCCTGTTTAGGTATAAAGAAAACCAGTGTCTATTCATGATGCCTGACATACTTATTTTTTCGTAAATTTGAGCGACATTTAAGAGCATAACATAAGATTAGAAAACGGCAAAATCACGTAGGGAAGCTTTACAGGAGATGGTTATGCACCTCGACGACCTATTTCTCGTATCCTCTAAATCGTGCTGTAATCGTCCGTTTTCTTTAAGAATAAAACGAAATTGTCTCTTTTTTAAGGTCATGTAAAAAAAGTTAACATAGGTATTGTGAAAATTTTCAGTATTTGCTAAACTCTTAACTAACATACAATGTAATAAAATCTAACATTAGGAGATGGGCTGATGGATTCAACGTTTCTTATGAATAATTTATGGATCATCGTTTGTACAATCCTCGTATTACTGATGCAGGGAGGATTCATTTTACTGGAAGCAGGCTCAACGAGAATGAAGAACGCGGGACACATTGCGGGCAAAACAGTTTTCACTGTAGGGATTGTTTCTTTAGTTTTCTGGGCTGTCGGTTACGGTCTTATCTATGGTGAGGGCAATGCCATCATTGGATTTTCTGATTTCTTTTTCGGTGATGCCACAACGATGGGCGAGGGGCTTGCCGGTTCGGTTGATTTCATGTTCCAACTCGCCTTTGCGGCCATTGCTATGACTATTGCCTTTGGGGGGTTCGCTGAGCGTGCCAAGTTGATCGCTTATGTCATATTCGCTGTTTTGTTTTCCGTTATCATCTATCCTGTCATTGCTCACTGGATCTGGGGCGGCGGATGGCTAGCCGAGCATGGAAAGCAGGATTTCGCAGGATCGACAGTCGTCCATTTGACAGGTGCCATGGCCGCGCTTGCGGCTACGATGATCCTTAAACCGAGGATCGGCAAATACAATAAGGACGGATCATCCAATGAAATTGCGGGACATAACCAAGTATTCACGGCGCTTGGGGTACTGCTTCTTTGGGTGGGATGGTTCGGATTTAATGCGGGAAGTACCTTCGGGGTGGCAGATGCTTTCTTCGGATATGTTGCTTTGAACACGCAGCTTGCAGCTGGGGCAGGTGCGGTTGGAGCCATGCTGATGGTGTGGGTGATCACGGGTAAAGCAGATGTGCCGACAACGCTGAACGGCGCATTGGCAGGGTTGGTCGCCATTACGGCTTCCTGTGCCTTTGTTGAGCCATGGGCGGCTGTCGTTATCGGTTTGATTGGCGGTGCGTTTGTATTCTTCAGTATGCGTTTCTTTGACAAACGTAGAATTGACGATCCTATCTTTGCTCTTTCTGTTCACGGAACGGTCGGAGTATGGGGGACGTTGTCCAACGGTCTTTTCGCTACTCCGGAATTGGCGACCGTCGGGCGCCCCGGGTTGTTTTACGGCGGCGGGTTTGAACAACTTGGAGTCCAGCTTTTAGGTGTCGTAAGCTGTGGACTTTATGCATTCATCGTTTCCTATATTATCCTGAAGGTAATGGATAAATCGATGGGAGGCTTGCGCGTAACGGAAGAGGAAGAAATTATGGGTCTTGACTTGAGTGAGCATGGAGGATATGGATATCCAGAGAACCTGACACCTCCGAAAACGGGTGCTTAAATAAGAATCGGGAAGGGATACGATGTTGGATACTTATGAAGCTTTAAGAGAGTATCGGGATATGAGATTGCAGTCTGCTCTTTATGGCCATAAGGAACTGCACGCACTTCATGATCGTTTGATTACAAGGACGTTTCGTCTGGCCAGGCGGCAGGTAGCGAAAGAGCAGGGGGATCCCCCTGCTCCTTTTGCTTTCTATTTAATGGGTAGTGCCGGCAGAGGTGAGCAGTCGGTTTGGAGCGATCAGGATCACGGCATTCTTTTTTCAGGAGAGGACCATCTACAGGGATACTTCCTGCGTCTTGGAGAAGAAGTGAGCCGTGGGTTGGAAGTTGTTGGTTATGATCGGTGTGAAGGAGAAGTCATGGCTTCCAATCCGCTATGGTGTCAAAGTACAGTTAGGTTCAAGGAACAAATTCGCAGTTGGCTCGAAGCGGAAGATTGGCAGACGCTGCGCCATTTTACAATATTTTTTGATTCGAGGGTGCTGCATGGGGATCCTGTTCTTTTGGAAGAGGTAAAAGCCCATGCGTTCTCACAATTGCACAAGGCCCCTCACCTTTATAAACGCTTGTATGAAAATATGGAATTCATGAAAAAGGGACAGGAGTATTTGGTCAGCTTTTGACGGAACAGACAGGGGAGGGCAAAGGGAAAATAAACGTGAAAGAAACCGTTTATTTTCCTTATGTGAACGCCTTGAGAATTCTGGCACTATGTGAAGGCATCTATCCACCTTCCACCCTGGAGAGATTCCGTGCGCTGTTATCGTATTATCCAAGCCTCTCCGAGTATGAAGATGACTTTCGGAAGTTGTTGGAATACCGAATTCAATGGGGTCGGGATGCGGATCATTATGAAAACGTACATCTGATTTCTCCTTCTATTTTGGATAAGGAAGAGAAACGGTTGTTAAAGCGATGGATGAAGCATGGGAAGCAGTTGGTGTCAGAAACGCGGCACCACATAAGGGGAGGAGGATAAGTATGAACCCCTTCTTTCAATTCGTAAAGGATCTTTCCGGGAGATTGGGGAGCGGTTTCTCTTCCTTGAATGAGAAGGATCCGACGAGCGTGGCCTATATGAGAAGTCTGGAGCGTCAAATGAAAGAGAAGGATGTGCTCTCTCTTCCGTTTAATGACCTTCCGATTACAGTTTTTGACTTAGAAACAACCGGATTTCATCCATATAACGGGGACCGCATCCTGTCCATAGGCGCCGTAAAGGTCAAAAGAGGAGAGGTAGTGAAGGAGGATACCTTCTATTCCCTCGTCTCCTCAGAGGTTCCGCCATCGGATGAAATCACGCAGCTTACGGGAATTACGGAAGAAATGATCCATGGCGCCCCGTCTCTCCAAGAGGTCCTTCGAGAGTTTTATACGTATATTAAGGATGATGTACTCGTAGCACATCATGCATCCCATGAGAAACAGTTCATGCAGCATGCCACGTGGCTTGCTTTAAAGAAGAAGTTTCAGCATCGACTCGTCGATACTTCTTTTCTGACGAGACTCACCCTTAGTGAGGAACACCAACTTAGTTTGGATGCCTGTTGTGACGTTTATGGTATAACGAATGAACAGAGGCACCATGCCCTGCACGATGCGGTAGCAGCAGCGGAAATTTGGGTGGAAAGCGCGCGGCTCGTTCAAGGGCAGGGATATTCCAACTTGAACGATGTCTACGAAAGACTTGCCAATATGGAAGATTGACAGCACAAAAACTTTTTTGTGCTGTTCGGTTATTCAAATAAACGTTGTTTCCTTTCTTTACTTATACTATATTTAATGCATACTACCCCTTTACATACCAACCAGTTAGTATGTAAAGGGGATGAGCAAAAGTGAGTAAGGTGGAGACGGTACGAGGACTTGTACATGTGGATCAATTGGGTAAAACGTTGATTCACGAGCACTTTTTTTTCGGATATCCTGGATTTCACGGGGACTTGACACTTGGCGGCTTCGATTTTGACGAGAAGAAAGCACAGGGCATAAAAACGGCGGCTTTGATGATGGAACACGCCGTCCAAACGGTTGTCGATCCCACGCCCAATGAGTGCGGGAGAGATGTGAAGTTGTTGAGAGCGGTGTCTGAAGCTACAGGCCTTCATATCATCTGCGCGACGGGGTTTTATTATGAAGGAGAAGGAGCAACGCCTTACTTCCAGTTTCGACAACAGCTCGGTACAGCGGAAGAAGATATCTATAGTATGTTCATGACAGAGATTACGGAAGGGATCGAAGGCACGGGAATTAAACCCGGGATCATTAAATTGGCATCAAGCAAGGGCCGGATCACGGAGTATGAGCAGATGTTTTTCCGGGCAGCGGTGCGGGTTCAAAAAGAGACGGGGATTGTCCTTTTGACACATACACAGGAGGGAACGATGGGACCGGAGCAGATAAACTTCCTGACGGACGAGGGCGCGATTCCGGAGAAGGTCGTCATTGGTCATATGTGTGGCACAAGTGACTTAAATCAGCATTTACAAGTATTGAAAAAGGGAGCGTATGTGGCACTCGACCGTTTTGGGCTTCAAGGCATTGTTGGCGCACCGGAAGATGAAGAGAGGCTTGCTGTATTAACGGCCCTTGTAGGCATGGGCTATGAAGATCAGTTGTTTCTTGCTCACGATACGGTAAACACATGGTGGGGAAGGGAGCCCGTTCTTCCGGAAACTTTACAATCCCTGCTTGCCAATTGGCATCCTGATCATCTTTTTAAAAATATCCTCCCGGAGCTCCTTGAGAAGGGGATCCTTTCATCAGAACAGATAACTACGATATTTCATTCCAATGCTGCCCGCTTATTTGGAGGAGGAGCGGTGGAAGGAAAAATGGACAGGCTTGAAACAAAGCATATAAATTAGATCGTACACCGGTTCCGAAAACAGGAACCGGTGTTTTTTTGACGGTCCTCCTGGTTTCATCGCAGTATTCTTTTGGTATGATATAGAAAGTCGATTAAACTTAGGTCGGAAATGAGGGGGTCCTATGTCAAAACCACGCATGAAACTCAGCACGATTATTATGATATTCGTCTGCCTTGTCGTGCTCTTATCTTTGTTGATTACAGATCTCTTAATTACCCGGTCGACCGGCAGTGACATAGAGAACCAGCTGGAAGAAAAGGCCGGGATCGTTTCCAAGACAGTGGCCCAGTCGAGACTGGTTCAGCAGGAACTGGAGAATGGGGAAGCGGACATGGATATACAGGAATATACCATGTCGGTACAGGAAGCTTCTGATGTGTTATTTATTGTTGTCATGGATATGAACGGGATCCGCCTTTCTCATCCAAACCAATCCTTGATTGGAAAGCCGTTTCAAGGAGGAGATGAGCAAAGGGTGCTCGAAGGGAAGACTTACGTATCGAAGTCGGAAGGTACACTCGGGCAGTCGCTGCGCGCTTTTGCTCCAGTAATAAACAGAAAGGGCGAACAAGTCGGAGCGGTGTCCGTCGGTATTTCTCTTGAGGCGGTGGAAGAATCAATTCATCAAAACCAGCGGCAGATTCTTATTGGATCGATCATCGGTGTGCTGATCGGTATCGCTGGTGCTTTTCTGCTGGCTTGGTATATTAAACGGAGTTTATTCGGACTGGAGCCCTATGCCATTGCAAGAATTCATGAAGAGCGTAACCAAATGCTTCACTCGGTGAGAGAAGGTATTATTGCGATTGACCGTGATGGAGTAATTGTGATCGTCAATGAGTCGGCGCGGCGGATCTTTCGAAAAGCGGGTCTCGGCGCCAAAGAACCGATTGGGATGGTCATCCATGATTTTCTGCCGGGAACTTCTTTGGAGCGGGTTTTAAGTACGAAAGAGGGCGAATTGGATGAAGAGCAGGTAATCAACGGGGTGGCCATTATTACAAACAGGGTCCCGTTAATCGTTCAAGAGGAAGTGATCGGTGCCATTGCGACGTTCAGAGACAAGACGGAAGTGAACAGGCTGGCAGAGGAACTGACCGGCGTTAAGCTCTATGCAGACACGCTGAGAGCCCAGTCCCACGAGTTCATGAATCAACTTCACGTCCTGCTTGGATTAATCGAAATGAGAGAATATGAACAGTTGAAGGAGTTCATCGGAACCCTTGTGGAGCATCAGGCGCATGAGGTCGGTCATGTGACGAAGTATATTAAAGATTCCGCCTTGGCAGGTTTTCTTATCGGCAAGATCAGTTATGCGAGGGAAGCGCAGGTTGGAATGACCATCGAGTGCCAGACGGAGATCCCGCCATCTAAAGATCCGGCTTTTTCACACAAATTAATTACCATTCTAGGTAATTTAATCGATAACGCAATCGAAAGTTCCGAAAACAGCGGTCGTAAACGGATCCGCGTCTTCCTTTCTTATATCGACGGCCTGCTGGAGGCTGCTGTAGAAGATCAAGGAACAGGGATCCCAAGGGGAGCTGAAAATAAAATTCTGGAGAAGGGTTTTTCAACCAAGGAAGGATTCCACAGAGGCTTCGGCCTGTTCTTGGTTAATAAAACGGTCGAAGAAGAAGGTGGTACGCTGGAAATGGAGAGGAACGATTCGGGCGGCATGACCTTTACGGTGCTTCTGCCATATGAACCAGGAGGGAAATATCATGATTAAAGTTCTGATCGTGGAAGACGATCCCATGGTGGGAGAATTGAATAAGCAGTATATCCACCAAATGGAAGGTTTTACGACGGTAAAAGTCATCAAAGAAAGTGAGAACGTTCTTCCATATTTGGAAGATGCAGCGGTTGATCTGGTACTTCTGGATATATACATGCCCAAAATGAACGGTTTGGAACTGTTGAAAGAAATTCGCAACCGTAATGCGAATGTCGATGTCATCCTGATAACGGCAGCGTCCGACAGGGAACATATACAAAAAGCGATGCGTTATGGTGCCATTGATTATTTGATCAAGCCGTTTGAATTTGAAAGGTTTGAAGAGGCCGTATTGCGATATAAAGGGCGGCGGAGTAAATGGATTCAGAAAGACCATATGAGTCAAAGAGATCTGGATTCATGGCTGCGGCCTTCGTCGGAAGCGTCTCCTCTTCCGGCAGAACTCCCGAAAGGGTTGACGAAGAACACGCTTCACCGCGTTCATAAAGCAATTCAGGCTAGAAAGGGGGAAACCTTCTCGACGGAAGATCTCTCGGATGCAACCGCCATTTCAAGGGTGTCGATCCGTAAGTATTTGAAATTTTTGAGTCGAATACAATACCTGGAGGAGACGCTCAGTTACGGTGTAGGGCGTCCGATATATCTCTATCAGACGAAAGAAGGGCAGGATCATGTCCTCCATCCATACTTATGAAAGCAGCTTCCGCAGCTGCTTTTTTTAGTTTCAATAAATAAATTAATTTCACAATATGTTCATAAATAACAGAATTTCTTATGATAGGTTCAACAATTGAAAACGCTTACTATAAAGGGAGTGGTGAAATGGCGCAAACAGCAGGTAATATGTATGATCAAAAGCAGACAGGAAATGTCACGGAATTAAAGCAGGAGAAAAGAACGCCGAAAATCTTCGGGTTACCGGTAGTATGGTTCGGAATTTTTGCTGTAATCACGTTGGTTAGTTTATATACTGGTAATCTTCCCGGTGGTATGATCGGCAGTCTTCTCCTGATGATCGTTCTCGGAGAACTACTTGGTTGGATCGGCGACCATACACCGATCGTTAAAACGTTCCTTGGCGGGGGAGCGATCGTAGCCATTTTCGGAGCAGCATTTATGGTCTATATGAACTGGCTCCCGGCGGCTTCGGTCGACAGCATGACTACGTTCATGACGGATGGCGGTTTTCTTAATTTCTACATCGCCGCACTCATTACAGGAAGTATTCTCGGTATGGATAAGCAGGTACTTGTTAAAGTCGGGCTGCGCTATTTCGTTCCGATCTTCGGTTCTTTGA
Source organism: Halobacillus sp. BAB-2008 (assembly GCF_000328325.1). NCBI lineage: Bacteria > Bacillati > Bacillota > Bacilli > Caryophanales > Bacillaceae > Halobacillus > Halobacillus sp. BAB-2008. Next base: position 36,362 of record NZ_ANPF01000080.1, read on the forward strand.
TTGGTGCAGCATTATTTGCCGGCCTGCTTGGTGCAATCGCCGGTTTTTCCATTCGAGATGCGGTACTAGTCATTACGATGCCGATCATGGGCGGGGGTATGGGAGCAGGTGCTGTGCCAATGAGTCAGGTTTATTCGGAGTTGATGGGAAATGACCCGGGATACTATATTTCCATGCTTGTTCCCGCACTCGCTCTGGGCAATGTTTTTGCTATCGTCCTTGCCAGTATGCTGGATATGCTCGGTCGAAAGGTTCCTTCCTTAAGCGGTAACGGACAGTTGATGAGTGGTTTCAAAATAAAGGAAGAAAAGCATACGTACGACATTAAGAAAATGGGTGTCGGAATGCTTGCTGCCATAGCATTCTTCTCTCTGGGGGGGCTTCTTGGCGATTTCATTCCTCTTCATCCATATGCGTTAATGATTATCCTGGTAGCTGTAGCCAAAATAGCGGATGTCATTCCGCAAACGGTCCTGGACGGTGCCAGTCAGTGGTATAAATTTGTTGCATCCAATTGGACGCTTGCCCTGTTATTTGGAATCGGTATCGCTTATACGGATTTAAATACTGTCATCGAAGCGTTGACACTTCCTTACATTCTAACTGTTTTCGGGGTAGTCTTCGGTGCGATCATCGGCGCCGGTCTGCTTGGAAAGCTGGTCGGGTTCTATCCAATAGAATCCGCCATTACAGCTGGTCTGTGTATGGCGAATATGGGTGGTACGGGAGATGTGGCTGTTCTTTCTGCCTCGAAGCGTATGGAGCTTATGCCTTTTGCGCAGATTTCTTCCCGTCTTGGAGGAGCGCTGATTCTGCTTCTTGCCGGTCTGCTTGTTCCCTTGTTTATATAAGATAAAGACCGCTTTGTGAATAGGCAGAGCGGTCTTCCTTTTTATAGGTAGACTACACCCTCAAAAGGCTGAGCGAAGACGAATGATTATATAAGTGGAAAAGAAGTACATGAGGAAAACCAACTTTTGTCACCCGCCGGGTGACAAAGTTGGTTTTCCTCTTTCTTGTGAATATGCAAGCGCTATCCTATCATAAAACATGTAACGATAAACGATTTATGAAAGGAAGAGGAAAGTGGCAGAATCAAACATTAAAGTAAAAGTTCAGAAGTTTGGTAACTTCCTCAGTTCAATGGTATTGCCTAATATCGGCGCCTTTATTGCTTGGGGATTAATTACGGCTTTATTTATTCCTACTGGTATTATCCCAAATGAAAGCCTTGCCAATCTGGTGGATCCTATGGTTTATTATCTGCTGCCTCTATTGATTGGTTATACAGGCGGTAAGCTTGTCCATGATCAACGTGGAGGAGTGGTAGGTGCCATTGCAACGATGGGAGTGATCGTCGGGGCACCGGAAACACCGATGTTCCTGGGTGCTATGATCATGGGGCCGCTCGGAGCATGGGTGATTAAGAAGTTCGACCAGATGATCGAAGGTAAAATTCGGGCAGGATTTGAAATGCTCATCAACAACTTTTCCGCAGGGATACTCGGTGGCCTGCTGGCCATCCTTGCTTATCTCGGTATTGGTCCGGCCGTTGACGCCTTTACAGAAGTCCTGGTAGCAGGAGTGGACTGGCTGGTTGGAGCAGGATTGCTTCCTTTGACAAGTCTTCTCATAGAACCTGCAAAAATATTGTTCTTAAATAACGCCATCAATCACGGCGTTCTTTCTCCGATCGGGCTGGAACAGGTTCAACAAGGCGGAAAATCCATCCTGTTCTTATTGGAAGCAAACCCGGGGCCGGGTCTTGGTGTCTTACTCGCTTTCATGATTTTTGGAAAAGGTACAGCAAAGAGGTCGGCACCTGGAGCAGGTATCATCCATTTCTTTGGCGGTATTCATGAAATCTACTTCCCGTATGTGCTGATGAAGCCGCTGCTCTTTGTATCTGTAATTCTGGGAGGCATGAGCGGAATCTTTACGCTGGTCCTCTTAAACGGAGGCTTGGTGTCACCAGCTTCCCCTGGTAGTATTTTCGCTATTCTTGCCGTCACACCGCCGCAGGGCGTGTCGTACGTGGCAAACATTGTCGCTATCCTGGTAGCGACAACCGTCTCTTTCCTCGTCTCGGCCGTCATATTGAAATCAAGTAAGGCTGCAGAAGAGGATATCGATCAAGCTACAAAGAAGATGGAAGAAATGAAAGGGAAAAAGAGCTCTGTTTCCGGACAATTGAATCAGGGTACCCTTCCTCAAGAGGTCAGCAAGGTTGTTTTCGCCTGTGATGCAGGTATGGGATCAAGTGCAATGGGAGCCTCTCTTTTACGTAAAAAGATGAAAGAAGCCGATCTTGATATTAAAGTAACGAACACATCAATAAGCAATCTTCCTTCGGATGCGGAAATCGTAATTACACAGGAAGAATTGACACCACGTGCCAAAAGCAAGCTTCCATCCGCTCATCATATTTCCGTAGATAACTTTTTATCAAGCCCGGAATATGAGAAACTGATTACGAGCTTGAAGAAAGACACCAGCGACAAGGTAGACAACAAAGAGCCGGCTGCTGGAAATGATGGAAAGACAGAACAGACTTCCGGTCAAGAGGAGGAGCTCTTGAAAGAGGAGAACATCTTTATGAACCAGCACTTTTCCACAAAAGAGGAGGCCATTCGTTTTGCTGGTGAAGCACTCGTTAAGGCCGGTTGTGTGGAAGACGATTATGTTGAAGCTATGCTGGAGCGGGAAACCATTACTTCTACTTATATGGGTAACAATGTAGCTATTCCTCATGGTACGGAAAATGCGAAGAAAGCTGTCATTAAATCAGGGTTTACCGTTATTCAAGTCCCGGATGGGGTTGACTTTAACGGAGAACCGGCGAAGCTGATCTTCGGTATTGCCGGAAAAGACGGAACGCATTTGGAAATTTTGTCAGGCATTGCTGTTATTTGTTCGGAACAGGACAATGTTGACCGCATGGTTCAGGCTAAAACCGCTAAAGAGTTGAAGGATATTATCAGCAGCAATTGATGGACATTTGAGAAAGGCGGAATTTCCGCCTTTCTCTTTGCATGGATGGACAAGATTAACCGGCACCTTTAAAGAAATGAGAGGATCGCATGTTTATTACATCCAAGGAAAAAGCAATCATCGATTTAATTGTAAGAACATCAGGAAAGCATACTGTCTATTCTCTTTCCGCAGCGCTTGAGGTAAGCGGAAGGACAATTCAACGAAATTTGAAATCTATTGAAAAGCTTCTTCAAACGTACCATTTGACATTGAAGCGGACAAAAGAAGAAGGTTTATTTATTGACGGTAGGAATGAACACATTTATAAGCTCATTCAGGACCTCGCCGCCGTCCATACGACCGATGAAACCCCGGAAGAAAAAAAGCTGAAACTTCTTCTCATACTGTTCCGGGAAGGGCCTTCTTTCAAGAAACAAGTCCTCTCCAACCAACTTGGGGTGAGTATTGCAACTCTGGATGCCCACTTGGAGGACTTGGAGAGCTGGTTAAAGAAATTCACGATTGCCATCTCCAAAAAAAGGGGAGTCGGCTTGGAGCTTTCGGCATCAGAAACAAGCATGCGTCAGGCTCTTGCAAGTTTTATTCTCGCCTATTTCTATGAAGAGATCATGGAGCAGTTTTATCTTTTGAAAGAAGAAAAGCACGGAGGAGAGGATGTGCTCGGCTATTTGCATGCCGGATACCTGCTGCTTGCGGATGAAGCGGTAAGTGTTCCGTTTGAAGAAGAACAGTGGAAACTTGTGGATGTGGATTACCTCGGCTTCCTTATCCATTTATGTCTTTCCATTCAAAGAACCCAGGAAGGTCACCTTCTGGAACCGATAGACATGGATGAAGAGGCCATGGCGGAACACCGGGTAGTGAAGAGGATAAAAAGCAGGTTGTTCGAGAAAGACATAACGATGACCGAAGAAGATATCCAGTATTTAACGATTGTACTTAAGGGTTCTAAGGTTCAGAGCGATCAGAAAATCTATGATGATAAAATTCTCCTCAGCCATATGATCAGGAAAGTGATCCGGGAGGTTTCATTAAATCTCCATGAAGATATGACTGATGATTTTTCTCTTTTCCAAGGGCTTGTTGCTCATATGGGACCTTCGATCTTCCGACTGCAGCAGCAAATGGATTTATATAATCCATTGAAAGAAGAAATAAAAGCGAAGTACCCTGTCTTGTTCATGGCCGTCAAACGAAGCCTGGAAACGGTATTTGAAGACATGGAATTCCCAGATGATGAGGTTGCCTTTATCGTTCTCCATTTCGGTTCCGCCCTCGTCATGAAAGAGGAGCGGGTAAGAATTAAAGCGGTGGTTGTCTGCCCGACGGGAATCGGGGCTTCCAAAATGCTTGCCAGCAGAATCCAAAAAGAACTTCCGATGATTCAGGACGTGGATATTTTATCCATTCATGATTTTCAAAATGCAGATCTAAACCGATATGATATTGTCATCTCGACGGTCAGGCTTCCGTTTTCAGGAGTGGAGTATATATTGACAAATCCATTGCTGAAGGAAGAGGATATTGATGTGATTCAAGCGTATCTTCAAAATAATGTGGATAAATTGACCACGAAGGCAGAGTGGAGCACGGCTGCTAAGGAAGAACAGCCGTCGCCGCCTGTGAAGACCAAAGTAAAATCACTTCTTCAAGAAATTCGTGATGTTCACCGGAGTATGGATTCCATTCTTCACCATTTCCGTGTCTTCAGGAAAAAAGAAGCGGAAAGCCACTGGGACGTTTTGCGAGAAATGGTGATACAAGCAGACAGGGACGGAATTCTGGACTATCCCGATAGAGTCATAAATCGGTTGAGGGAACGGGAACAAATGGGTGGACTCGGTATTCCCGCTACGAGTATGGGGCTGTTCCACTGCCGTGATGCTAATGTCAAAGAGCTGACGTTTCAGGTGGCGCATATGGATAAGCCGGCGGTCGTCAAAGGGATGGACGGCGGTCGGGTTGCAATGAAGAGTTTACTACTCATGCTTGCACCGGAAGATTTGAGCAATAGGGAGCAGGAGATATTGAGCATGATCAGCACCGGGCTTATTGAGGATCAGACATCAATGATGATTTTTTCCTCATCTAATCATGCGTTGATAATGGAAAAATTGGAGGAGTTGTTCTTAGACTATCTTCAAACTAAACTAATAAAGGAATGATAACATTGAGTAAAACGGTCCATTTTGGAGCAGGAAACATAGGACGTGGATTCATCGGAGCTCTATTTGCTAAATCCGGGTACCATGTCACATTCGTTGATATTGCAGATACAGTAATAGATCGATTGAACGAGGAAAAGGGTTATGACGTGAAAATGGCCTCGGAGAGTGGGGAGTCGGAGCGGATCAATAACGTATCCGGCCTTAATAACAGAACCCAGGAGAATGAGGTGGTAGCCGCAATTACGGAAGCTGCCTTTGTTACAACGGCCATCGGTCCGAACATTCTACCAAGAATTGCCCCTCTCATTGCCAAAGGAATTGTCGAGCGGACGAAGGAGTCGGATGAGAAGCTGTATATCATTGCGTGTGAGAACCAGATCGGTGCGACGGATATCTTGAAACGCCACATTCTAGAACAGCTGGACGAGGAGGAGAAGGCAAGTCTTAAAGGACAGGTGTACTTCTTCAATTCCGCCGTGGATCGGATTGTACCGATTCAGGACCAAAGCTCTCTTGATGTCCTAGTTGAACCTTATTATGAGTGGGTGGTAGAAGCTCCAGCATCCATTCCTTCTGTGGAAGGAATGACCATCGTCGACGAACTCGATCCTTTCATTGAGCGGAAGCTTTTCACTGTAAATACCGGACATGCGGTTATCGCCTATCTCGGTTATCTCTCGGATAAAGCAACGATTCATGAAACTCTCCTTGACGAGGCTATCAAACAACAGGTCCATGCTACGTTGAAAGAAACGGGAGCCTATCTCATACATCGATACGGGTTGGAAGAACAGGCACATGAAGCCTATATAGAAAAGAATATTGAACGTTTCCAAAATTCTTATTTGAATGATCAGGTAACCCGTGTAGGAAGAGCACCTATTCGAAAATTAGGACCGGCTGACCGATTGATCCGGCCCGCTGTCCGTGCGGAGGAAGCTGGGTTGTCTTATACCATGCTTGCAGAAGCCATTGCAGCAGCGCTCCAGTTTGACTATCCGGAGGATGCAGAAGCGGTGGAAATGCAGAATATGATTCGTGACAAAGGGGTAGCGGCTGTTTTAGAAGAAGTGAGCGGCTTAGAGGAAGACCATGCCGTTGCTCAGGAAGTCATACGTATATACAAACAAAAGACAGCGGAATAAAGCTGCAAAGAACCAGTCGTGAGGAAAGCGGCCGGTTCTTTTTTTTCTTCATAGAAAGTTGAATAGACACTTCTGTTTAATAAAGGTAAAATATGGTTGAACAGGAGGGGGAGCATGAGTAAATTTGTTTGTATTACTTGCGGGGTTCAGTATCCGGAACAGAAAGAAGAGCCCGAATATTGTTCGATTTGTTTGGAGGAGAGGCAGTATGTCCATCCGGATGGACAGCAATGGACGACGCATAAAGACATGGTGGGCGGCGGAGTCTTCCGTAATGAGATAAAGCAGGTGGAAAAAGGACTTTACAGCATTACGACGGCTCCGTCATTCGGTATTGGACAGACGGCTTACCTCGTCTTGGGTAAAGAGTATAATGTCTTGTGGGATTGTATCACCTACTTGGATGAAGCGACGATCGAGCAGATAGACGCGCTTGGCGGGGTGGGTGCGATCGCTTATCTCACCCTCACTATTATTCCCGCCAATTAGACTGGGCAGAAGCGTTCAAGGCTCCGATTTACATTCATGCCGATGATGCTGACTGGGTGATGGAACCTGGTGATGCCATTCAATTATGGGAGGGCGAAGTGAAGTCTTTACAGCCGGGAGTTACGCTTCACCGGCTGGGCGGTCATTTCAAAGGAGGAGCCGTTCTGCACTGGGAGCACGGATTGGAAGGGGACGGGGTCCTTCTTTCCGGCGACATCATTCAAGTCGTCCAAGATACAAACTGGGTCAGCTTCATGTACAGTTATCCTAATTTGATTCCTCTGCCTGCAGAGAAAGTGAGACATATGGTGGATAGAATCGAAGGAAAGAGGTTCACTCGTCTATATAACGCTTTTCATAAGACCGTAAGGAAAGACGCGGATGCAGTCGTACAACGGTCCGCTGATCGCTACATACAAGCGTTGGAAGGCGAACTTTTTTCCACTTAAACAGAGAATTCCGAGTCGTTTGACAATGGTTCGCTTTCCCTTCTGACCTTTGATAGAATAAGCAGGTAGGATGCAAATTTGTTGTAGAAGAAGGGGAGAGAGTCAATGGGAAAGCCTGTCTATTTGAATCATGACGGCGGCGTGGATGATTTGGTGTCGTTGTTTTTACTTTTACAGATGGAAGAAGTGGATCTTCTTGGAGTCGGAGTCATTCCGGCAGATTGTTACCTGGAACCAGCCGTTTATGCAAGCAGAAAAATCATCGGCCGATTTGGAAAAGGGAAAGAGGTCGAGGTTGCTGCTTCCAATTCACGCGGGAAAAATCCTTTTCCGAAGGATTGGCGGATGCACGCTTTTTACGTAGATGCCCTACCGTTATTAAACGAGTATCCGGATAGGCAGTCGGAGCCTGTGGGTGTCCCTGCTCATGAGCATTTGGTCGATAAGGTGACAGAGAGCAAAGAGCCGGTGACGCTCGTATTCATTGGACCGTTGACGGATCTTGCAAGAGCCTTACAGTTGTCTCCTGAAATCGAATCCAACATAGAAAGGTTAGTCTGGATGGGCGGGACGTTTCTAGAGGAAGGTAATGTGGAAGAACCGGAACATGATGGAACGGCGGAATGGAATGCTTACTGGGATCCGGAGGCGGCCGCCCGCGTTTGGGAAAGTTCCATTCCCATTGATTTAGTTGCGCTTGAAAGTACAAATATGGTTCCTCTGACGCCGGAAGTTCGACAGGATTGGGCTTCCAAACGAGAGGATATCGGTATCGACTTTCTGGGTCAATGCTATGCGATGGTTCCCCCGCTTGTCCACTTCCAGACGAATTCAACGTATTTCCTTTGGGACGTACTTACGACAGCGACCGTTGGAAAGCCTGATTTAGTCAAGAAGAAGGTTGTGAAAAGCATTGTCATCGAGTCCGGAGCCAGTCAGGGGAAAACAGAGATTGCGGAGGATGGAAGAGACGTCTCTCTCGTTTATGAAGTGGATCGTGATCAATTCTTCCATTACATAACAGACCTTGCCCGGCAAGGATAAACAAAGGCATGTTCCTATTGGAGCATGCTTTTTTCATTCCCCTCTTGGAAAACTACTTCTTCTAATGATATGATGGTATTTTTGCAAAAGGCACGTACACACCATAGAAGGAGTGGGAAACATCATGAATCAAATCTTATGGGGAATCGGGGGCATGCTGACGGTAGTAGCATTAGCGGTGCTTCTGTCTACAAACAGACGCCTCATTAATTGGAGAACCGTCGGTGTCGGCATCTCCCTGCAGCTATTCTTCGCATTTCTTGTCTTTCAGACCAGTGGGGGCCGTGCGGTCCTTGACGCCATGTCCACTGGTATAAGCACGTTGATCGATTATACAACAGAAGGGATTTCCTTCCTTTACGGCCCGCTTATCGATCATGAGGGCATGGGAACGATGTTTGCTTTCCAAGTCCTTCCGACCGTCATTTTCTTCAGTTCTTTGATTGCTGTTCTTTACCACCTGGGGGTCATGCAAGTGGTCATTAAATGGATCGGCGGCATGCTCTCGAAGCTGCTTGGGACAACGAAAGTCGAAAGCATCAATGCAGCTGGAAATATCTTTGTCGGACAGACGGAAGCACCTTTGCTAATCCGTCCGTTCATCTCTTTTATGTCGAAGTCAGAGCTTTTTGCAGTCATGACCGGCGGGTTCACCTCCATCGCAGGCTCTACGCTTGTTGGATATACGCTGCTCGGAATTCGTGCTGATTATCTTTTGGCAGCCTCTTTTATGGCAGCACCAGCTGCATTGGTTCTCGCCAAAATCATCGTCCCCGAGACGGAGGACAGAGTAGAAACAGCAGAAATAGTGGAGCCGGAGGATGATGATTCAGCGAACGTTTTTGATGCGATTGCGAACGGTGCAACAGCAGGTTTAAAGCTTGTCTTGAATATAGGGGCTATCTTACTTTCCTTTATTGCTATCCTTGCGCTGATGAACGGGATCATCGGATATGTCGGCGGCTTTTTCGGTATTTCCATTACGATTGAGAAGCTTCTTGGCTATCTTTTTGCACCGATGGCATTCGTAATTGGGGTGCCTTGGGAGGAGGCGGTCCGTTCTGCAAGCTTCATCGGGCAGAAACTAGTCGCCAATGAATTTGTCGCATTCACCAGTCTCGGGGAAGTCAAGGAACAGTTGAGTGAGAAAGCAGAGATTGTAACGACGTTTGCGTTGACAGGGTTCGGCAGCCTTTCCGGAATCGGGGTACAGATAGGGGCCTTGGGCGGTCTCGCTCCGGACAGACGCAAAGATGTTGCGAGGCTGGGTCTCCGGGCTGTCGTGGCGGCGACTCTAGCTAACTTTCTATCAGCAAGCATAGCGGGTATGTTTCTATAAGGGGGGATCGTAGCGACTGTCCCCGAAAAAGGCCCTTCGATTCTCATTGCGGATAGAGATTGAAACGGATAAAATCACTCTAAGGAAGGGGGAACGGTGGTAAGCTTCGTCGGGTGTCCCATCGTATTCTTACCACGTTCATCTCCAGTTTGGTAATAGGAGGAAATGATAAGTAGATGGATGGACATAATCGTTTATATAAAATAAGCTATAAAAGGGTTTGTCCATACGATACATAACAAGGCTGGCCGTCTTTATGGTCAGAAAGGGGTAAGGGAAAGTGGAACAAAATCGAAACAAACAAGATGATCCGCGGTACCGTATTGCCAACCATGAAGCATGGATTGGTATCGGCATCGTAGTTGTAAACTTCCTCCTGTGGTTCGGCTTCGCTTACGGGCTGGGGGCGGAACCGGTCGAAGATTATCAATATATATGGGGTCTGCCGGCGTGGTTCTTCTACAGCTGTATCGCTGTAACAGGATTTATATTCGTTGTCGTGATCTTTGCTGTGCGCTGCTTCTTTACAGAGGTGCCGCTGGATGAGGAGGGAGACCGATGAATTGGGAAGTCGTACTACCTCTCCTCGTTTTTCTCGCCGTCATATTCTTTATCGGGTTTTATGCATCGGCACGAATGAAGACCGCATCTGACTTCCTTCAAGAATACTTTCTTGGCAGCAGAGAACTGGGCGGTTTTATCCTCGCCATGACGATGACAGCAACTTATGGGAGTGCATCTAGTTTTGTAGGGGGCCCCGGTGTTGCCTATACGATGGGGCTGGGCTGGGTGCTGCTATCGATGTCCCAACTAGCCACCGGGTATTTCGTGCTGAGCGTTTTAGGTAAGAAATTTGCCATCATGGCTCGTAAAATCCGGGCTGTTACCCTGATTGATTTTCTTAAGGAAAGGTATCGCAGCAAATGGGTCGTGCTGATTGCCGCATTCAGTATTATCGTTTTCCTATTTTCGGCAATGGCTGCCCAATGGGTTGGGGGAGCGCGTCTTATTGAAACGATGACCGGCCTTTCGTACACAACGGCACTGGCGCTGTTCGCCGTATCGGTGCTCATCTATGTCATTATCGGAGGGTTTCGTGCGGTCGCGATTACCGATACGGTTCAAGGAATTGTCATGTTCGTCGGTACCGTCATCATTTTAATCGGTACGATCGTCGCAGGAGGCGGTGTGGAAGCGATCATCAACGATCTGGCTCAGGAAAATCCTAACTTGATATCACCTTATGGAGCCGATGGATCCCTGACACCGGCGTATGTATCTTCTTTTTGGGTACTTGTCGGGATAGGGGTCATCGGTCTTCCGCAGGTTGCTGTCCGAGCAATGAGCTATAAGAGCTCAAAAGGGATGCACCGGGCGTTGATCATCGGCACCATCGTTGTCGGAGTCATTATGCTTGGCATGCACTTAACAGGAGTCTTTGCCCGCGCCGTTTTGCCTGGTATAGAAATAGGAGATACCGTTATGCCGAGAATAGCAATGGAAGTATTGCCGCCGTGGCTTGCAGGAATTGTGCTTGCCGCTCCAATGGCCGCGATCATGTCCACCGTTGATTCGCTGTTGCTGTTGGTTAGTTCTGCGGTCGTTAAAGACGTCTATATCAACTATATAAAGCCGGATGCTTCCGATTCTACAGTAAAGCGTATAAGTTTCGGAGTAACTGCCATGATTGGAATACTCGTGTTTGCTATGGCCATACAGCCGCCGGAATTATTAATATGGCTCAACTTATTCGCTTTCGGCGGGCTTGAAGCCGCGTTCATCTGGCCGGTCGTGCTCGGTTTGTATTGGAAAAAAGGAAACGCAAGCGGCGCACTTGCTTCTATGTTGACCGGCGTTGGCAGCTATATCATTATCTACAGTTTTTGGGATAACCCTTTTGGGATGCATACCGTCATTCTGCCTGTTCTTACGGCACTTGTCATCTATGTCCTGGTAAGTCTTTTGACAGGTGAACGCCATAGAAGGGTGCAGGAGGAAATTATAGAGAAGCTTTGGAAGGTATAGAAAGAAGCCACGATTATATAATAATCGTGGCTTTTTTCTCTACATCAATGATTATTGGTTTCTTTCATAATCTCTGAGACGATTTCATAGGAACGAAGACGTGCTTCATGGTCATAGATCGGAGAGGTGATCATAATTTCGTCCGCTTGTGTTTCGGATTGGAATTTTTCCAGCTTCCGTTTAACGGTTTCTTTGCTCCCGATAATTGAAGCGCCAAGCTGTTGATGAAGGGCCATTTTCTCTTGAGACGTCCAAACTTGTTCTATATCATCTACAGGCGGCTGCAGCAGTTTTGTCGTGCCGCGCACGAGATTCAAGAACTGTTGCTGCAGTGAAGTCGCAAGCCTTGTCGCTTCTTCATCGGTATCCGCTGCAATCAAGTGGACGCCGAGCATGGCATAAGGTTGTTCCAGCTCACCAGATGGCTTGAAGCTTCCACGATAAAGATTCAGTGCTCCGTGTGTATTGTTCGGAGAGAAGTGACTTGCAAACGAGAACGGCAGCCCGAGCTGTCCTGCAAGCTGTGCGCTGAACCCGCTTGACCCGAGCAGCCAGATCGGCACGTCTGTTCCTTCTCCTGGGTAGGCATGGACCGGGTTATCCCCCCGGAAGTATCCCCTAAGTTCGTCTACCTGCTGTGGAAATTCATTTGGATCACTCTCCAAATGCCTGCGCATTGCTCTTGCCGTCATTTGATCCGTACCCGGAGCACGGCCAAGTCCAAGGTCGACTCGTCCCGGAAATAGTGTTTCCAGCGTTCCGAACTGCTCGGCGATAATCAGTGGTGCATGGTTTGGAAGCATCACACCCCCGGAACCAACGCGGATCTCAGACGTATGGTGAAGGACGTGACTGACAGCGAGAGCCGTAGCAGAACTTGCGATGGCGGGCATGTTATGATGTTCTGCCATCCAGTATCGGTTGTAACCGAGCTTTTCTGCGTGTTGGGCTAAGCTTATCGTATCTTCAAAAGCCTGTTTCGTAGACCTGCCTTCTTTTACACTGACAAGGTCAAGAACGGATATTTTTGTATCGGAAAAAGATGTATTCGTCATATCGTTTACCTTCTTTCTTTAGGAAAATCCTATAGCATATCTTAACAAGATTATTTCGTGTTTCAAAATGTTTTGTTTCTCTATTATTTACGGGACTAAAATACTGGTATATTATAACTAGATATGGGTGTTTTTTAAGACAGAGAAGATAAGGGGGACGAAGCATAATGAAAAATTTTTTGAACCGGTGGCTTGGCAGGAAACGTTGTGTGATATGTGGACGTAAACCAGTGGATCCATCGCGGTATTACAATGATGAAGGCAGGGCTGTCGTCGTTTGCCGGACGTGCGTTACCTATGCAGAACGGAGAGCATTCAGGAAAAGATGACGGAGTACCTTGCAAAAATATGGTAGACGGAATTTTCAATGTATTGTAGGATGAACACATGCATTACAAAATCAATAAGCACATGCACTAGGGGTGCCTTTAAGAAAAGGCTGAGATCGAAGTGATACTTCGGGACTCTTTGAACCTGAACTGGCTCAAACCAGCGGAGGAAAGTGGCGGCTATATCAAAACAATCACGCTGCACTCACGTGTACGTATGTTCAAGTATGCCACTTTCCTTCTGGAAAGTGGCATTTTTTATTGGGGGGAACAAAGCTATGAAACTTTTAGCCGTTACAAAAGACGAGATGGATCCCGTCACCTTGAAGAGTATAATTCCAGCCATTGATCCGTATGTCGACACTGTCATTTACCGAGATAACTCAAAGTCTTTGGTGGATTATGAAGCTGCATTTAGAGACTTGATGGATGTCTCTGATAAGTGGACGGTTCACAAGCATAGTGGAATTGCAGATCGTACGGATCGAAGCGTCCATTATCCAGAGAGGTGTATGGATGATCTTAAGGTAGGAACAGGGAAGGTTAGAGGGGTTTCCGTTCACAGTTTGGAATCAGGCAGAACAGCACAGAGGGCAGGCGCGGACTATGTTCTCTTCGGTCATATATTTCAGTCGGACAGTAAGCGGAACGCGCCACCCAGGGGGATAAGCTCGTTGATGGAGCTTACCGGAGGGTTGGCTATTCCTGTTTTCGCTATCGGAGGGATTCAGCCACAGCATATATCTCTGTTGCGGAAGGCAGGAGCAGCAGGCGTGGCTGTGCAGTCGGGTATTTTCGGCGCGGAGGATCCAATTTCGGCAGCAGAAAATTATCGGGAGGCGATTCTTTCATGAAGAACCATTGGGATACGGTAATCGTTGGTGGAGGCATCATCGGTCATTCTATTTCTTATCACCTTAGTAAGGCAGGGGCCGATGTGTGTGTGCTGGATAAAGGTACAGGTGGCAGACGAGCGACAGGGGCTGCTGCAGGGATGCTGGGGGTCCACACGGAAAACCGGACGCCGGGACTGTACCATGAATTTTGTGTCAAGAGCAGAGATATGTATAACGAATTGCAAACAGAATTGTACCAGTGTTCCGGAATCGACATTCAGCTGACTACAAACGGTATGCTCCAAATCGCTTTGGATGAGAGGGAGGCGAAAGAACTGCAGGAGAAGCAGCAATCTTTTCCCTCTCTCTCCTGGCTGGACGATCGAGAGATGAAAATCCGTCATCCGTGGGTTAAGTCCTCCGGGGCTTTATGGATTCGGGAGGACGGCAACGTAAAACCGGAAAAAGTGGCTGAAGCGTTCAAGCGAGGCGCACGGTCATTCGGAAGCACCGTTAAGGATGGGTGCTTCGTCATCCGCATAAGGAAGAGCGGACAAGGATATGAGGTGACGACGAATGAAGGAGAGATCTTCGCAGAGCGTATCGTCGTCGCTGCCGGGGCAGACAGTGGACCATGGTTCAGGGAAACAGGCCTACCAAACCCGATGGTTCCAGTGAAAGGGGAATGCTTCTCTATTAAACCGAGGAACCTGTTGTTTCAGGAAACTTACTTCTCTCCTTCTTTTTATGTCGTACCGAAGAGGGACGGAAGCATCGTTATTGGAGCCACCTCCAGAGAAGGGGATGGCAGCGAATCGACTTCTGCCGGCGGAATTGCCGACTTGATGGATCAGGTGTTTCGCGTTTTCCCGGCGCTTAGAGAGGAGCCGCTTGAGAAGTGGTGGTCCGGAGTAAGGCCTGGTACGTCGGACGGGCGCCCGGTCATCGGAGAGCATCCACAAGAGAAAGGCATCTTCTTTGCAACGGGTCACTACCGGAACGGCATCCTTCTTGCTCCTGCAACAGGAAAACTGATTCAGAGCTTGTTTGAGAAAGGCACGTTTGCAAAGAAGTATGAGGGTTTGTTTTCACCGGCAAGATTTCAGATTGGAGGAGTCTATGAACATACACGTTAATGGGAAAGTGGTGGAATGTAGAGGAGAAGACAGCACCGTAGCTGATCTCCTGGAACAATTAGATATTCGGACACGTTTTTCTGTTGTGGAACTTAACCGGAAAATACTAAATAAAGAAGAATACGATAAAGAGCGTCTTCAAAGTGGGGACAGCGTGGAGATCGTTCATTTCGTAGGAGGAGGATGAAGGAAAAATGAAGATTAATAACGAGACATTCACATCGAGATTGATGCTAGGAACAGGAAAATATCCGTCGTTTGATGTGCAAAAAGAAGCGGTAGAGGCTTCTGGAACGGAAATACTTACTTTCGCTGTGCGGAGAATGAACATCTTTAATGAAGAGGAACCGAACCTCCTGGAGTCCATCGATTTAGAGAAGTATTCCCTGCTACCAAATACGGCCGGAGCGAAGACTGCAGAGGAAGCGGTTCGAATTGCCAGACTAGCGAAAGCATCCGGATTATGCGATATGATCAAGGTCGAGATAATCGGCTGTGATAAAACGCTGCTGCCGGATCCCTTTGAAACGATGAAAGCGTCGGTTCAATTGCTGGAGGAGGGTTTCACTGTGCTTGTTTATACTTCTGATGATGTCGTCCTTGCGAAACGGCTGGAGGAGGCCGGGGTGCATGCCATTATGCCGGGTGCTTCCCCTATCGGATCGGGGAAGGGTATTGTAAATCCATTGAATCTGCGTTTTATCATAGAACAGTCGGACATTCCTGTCATTGTTGATGCGGGAATCGGAAGTCCGAAAGATGCAGCCTGGGCGATGGAACTCGGTGCGGATGGTGTACTTCTTAACACGGCTGTAGCAGGAGCATGCGATCCAGTAAAGATGGCAGCAGCAATGAAGCTTGCCGTAGAAGGGGGTCGGTTTGGGTATGAAGCAGGCCGTGCGGAGGAACGGCAGTATGGTACGGCAAGCAGCCCGGAAGCAGGGATGATCCAGTGATAAATGATCGTTATTCAAGGCAGATGCGTTTTAAAGGAATCGGTGAGAATGGTCAGCATTCCCTGGCGAATAAACATGTGCTGATCATTGGAGCCGGGGCGCTGGGCTGCGCGGCTGCGGACATGCTTGCAAGGGCAGGGGTTGGAAAATTGACGATAGTTGATCGTGATTATGTAGAGTGGAGCAACCTTACAAGGCAGCATCTTTATACAGAGGATGACGTCCGGGCCGTACACGCGAAGGCCAAAGCAGCAGAACAGCGGTTGGTCAAAGTCAATTCCTGTATTACCGTGGAAGGAATCGTTCAGGAGTTTCATAGTGGAAACGCAGAGAAACTTATGAAAGGTGTCGACCTGGTGATGGATGCTACCGACAATTTTCATACCCGTTTTCTTATTAATGATGTCTCTGCCAAACACAGCATCCCGTGGATTTATGGAGGGTGCGTGGAAGCAAGCGGAGGAGCAGCCTTTATCGATCCTGAGGAACCTCCCTGTCTCCAATGTTTGAAAGACTATATCGACACAGATGGAGGCTCGTGTGACTCATTAGGCATCATCGGTCCCGCGGTACAAATGACCGCCTCTTATCAAACGGTGTTGGCTCTACAATATCTGACCGGTAAAATACCGAATAGAGAATGGATTTATTTTAATGTGTGGGAAGGGGAGCACGCATCGATTTCTCTGGATGGTCTGTCCGATGAGGAATGTCCATCCTGTTCGGAGTCAGCCTCCTACCCTTACCTGATCCAACGCAAAAAGATGAAAACAGCCGTTCTCTGTGGGCGGGATACGGTTCAAGTCCGACCGATCGATCCCCAAGACGGTATGTTTGAAAACCTGCGCAGAAGGTTGTCCACCCGCGTTTCCGATTGGAAAGCAAACAGCCATCTGATATCTTTTTCCGTCGATACTTACCGGTTTGTCCTGTTCAAGGATGGGAGAGCCCTTATTCACGGGGTGAAGGATGCAGAGAAGGCACAATTGCTTTATCATAAATATATTGAAACATGAAAAGAGGCACTGGAGGTGTCTCTTTTTTTAACCGAAAAGGAGGAGAAGCCATGGAAACTACTCGTACAATTCTCAGGCCGTATACTCAGGAGGATGAAGATTTTTTATTCCATATGGTGAAAGAACCGGAAATGGTGCGTTACATAGGAGACGGGAAACCGAAAGATCGAGATGGTACCCGCAGGTTTCTCCAATGGATAATGCGGGCGTATGCTGAGGATGAGCGTAATGGACTGATGATTATACTTCATAAAGATTCAGGACAACGAATAGGTCACGCCGGTTTGGTTCCACAGGTCGTCGAAGGACAACAGGAGATGGAAGTTGGTTACTGGATTTGGAAAGAGTATTGGAGGAAGGGATATGCGACGGAAATTGCCGAAAGCCTCGTTCGACGGGGGAGGGCACGAGGGATAAGTCGCTTGATAGCTCTCATTCATCATGAAAATCTACCATCCATATCCGTAGCAGAAAAGATAGGCATGGTATATGAAAAGGAGGTCGTCGTAAATAATAAAAAGGTTTGTCTGTATGCTCTCAAAACAAGGGATTAGATAAAGAGGTGCCTGCGGCATAGTATCTCGAAGGATACGAAGTTACTTGAAAGTGCCTTCTTGTCAGGCAATGGTTATCGTGTAAACTGGTAGGAAAAAGGAGGCAGAGGATTGGAACATCATTTCTTCAGTAACCCGGCCGTTCATATAGATAAAGTCGTACTTCAGGTGAAAGACATAACCCGATCTCTCGAATTTTATACAGCTGTTCTTGGCTTGAAAGTGCAGGAGGAAAATCCGGAGGGAGTGGAACTCACAGCAGATGGCGTTCGCAGTATTCTGAGCATCCGTACCAATAACGAAATTGTTCCTAAAGATGAACATGCAGCGGGTCTCTACCATTTTGCCATTCTGCTTCCGGAGAGAAGCGATCTTGGGCGATTGCTCGCCCATTTGATGAAGGAAGGTATCCAACCAGGCGGTGCCGATCACCTGGTAAGTGAAGCCCTCTACTTCGAAGATCCGGACGGTAACGGTATCGAAGTCTATCATGATCGTCCATCCGCGAAATGGAGTTGGAAGGATGGCAGAGTCGGTATGACGACGGAACCATTGGATGCCGGAAGCTTATTGAGTGAACGGCATGGACACTGGAGTGGGATGCCTGAGAAAGCACGGATCGGGCATATTCATCTCCATGTATCGAATTTAGACGACGCTCGGACTTTTTATGTAGAAGGGTTAGGATTTCAAGTCGTTGCAGATTCCATTCCACAGGCTTTATTTCTCTCCGATTGTGGATATCACCATCATATCGGCCTTAATACATGGAAAGGAGAAGGAGCGCCGGCACCGTCTTCCACTTCAACGGGTCTCCATTATTTCGATCTTGTGCTCCCCGGACGCAGCGCGGTGGATGAAACGACGGAACGTCTCCATGCGCTCGGATACCGTTCTACAGGCAAGGATACCCCCATGTTTTTGGACCCTTCTGGAAACCGGGTACGGCTCGTGACGAATTGATAAAATAGGTGGACTTTACAAAAACTATGTTTATGTGGATAATATTAGAAATAGTAAAGGCGATGAAGAGAAGAGTAGGAAGAGCTGATGCTTCACAGAGAACCCCTGCAGCTGGAAATGGGGTAGGCGGATATCTTCTGAACCAAATCTCCGAGCCTCTTATCGGAACCATACAGGGGATGATAAGGACGGGAGCTCCCGTTACAGAGCAGGGGTATAAGCAAACGCAGAGTTTGTCGTACTTGAAAAGATCGGTATGGTGACGTATCGGTAAACTGGGGTGGCACCGCGAGGATAAGGATCTCGTCCCCAAGACAAATGTCTTGGAGAGGAGGTTCTTTTTTTATTCTCTAAAAAACCATAGACAAGGAGGAAATTCTATGGAGAGCGGCCGCGTTCCCTTTACACGAAGGTACCATAAGCTGTATCTGACAACGATTGGACTTTCCAACCTCGGTGATTGGATTTACCTGATCGCTTTAAACTTGATTGTCTTCGAAAAAAACGAATCGGCGATGGCTGTAGCAGCCTGTATCTTCTGAAACCACTGGCCAGCTTATCGACCAACTTTTGGGCAGGTACTTTGATTGATCGATGGAACCACAAATACATGATTATCTTCCTCGATCTTATAAGAGGAGCATCTATACTGATTCTGGCGTTTCTGACAGAGCTTCCTGCCATATATGTGATTGTCTTCTTCGTTAACATGGCAAGCGCTGTCTTTGAACCAAGCTCGCTTACTTACGCAACAATGCTTATACCAAAGGACGACAGGCAGAAATTTCAAGCTTGGAAAAGTTTCGTCATGTCCGGCGGTTTTCTTATCGGTCCGGGAGCTGCCGGTTTGATCTTACTTTTTTGGCCACCTGAGGCGGCTTTTTATGTGAACGCAGGTACCTTTCTTGTCTCTGGTTTATTGATGTTACTGCTCCCTGATGTCTCTGTAAAAGAAAATGATTCTGCAGAGCATCGTCTTACATTTCGGATGTTCCATGAGGACTGGAGAGAGGTTATCCACTTCAGCCGTCATGTTCCGGGGGTCTTTTTCATCTATGGTTGGTTTCAATTCATGATGGTGATGGCGGCAGCCGTCGATTCTCTGGAAGCGGTATTTGCGAAAGATGTTCTGCATATATCCGATGCTGCTTATGGGATGCTTGTAAGTGTTGCAGGAGTGGGCATAGCTGTTGGATCTCTGTGTAACGCCGGATATACGCATAAATGGAAGGCGTCTTCTTTGTTAAGCACGGGCCCTCTCTTCGTGTCGGCCGGGTACCTGCTTTATGCATGTTCAACGACTGTTGTAGGTGCAGCTTCCGGTTTCTTTATTCTATCCTTTTCCTTAGCTTTTGCGAACACAGGGTTTTACACGTTTTATCAAAACCATGTTCCTGTTAGAATGATGGGACGTATTGCCAGTGTGTACAGCATGATGGAAGCTGTCCTCATCATAATGATGACCGTTTTTATATCTATTGCTGCGGAGTGGGGATCTGTACGCTTGGCCGTACTGACGGGGACGATCATTATGTTCAGCGGAGCTGTCGTGCTTCGAAGAATATGTATTCGCGGCGCAGGGAGCAATCTGTTGAATGAAGAGATTAAAGAGGAGGAAGGATCTTGTACTATATAGGAATCGATTTATCCGGTCCGAGCAATACAAAGGATACGGTATTGGTTTGTTTTGAGAGGAAAGGAGAGGCATTGGGTTATCACACACATATACAGCCGGCAGGAGATGAAGAAATCCTTGCTTTTATTGAAGAAAAATCGGAACATGCGGAAGTAGTGATTGGGATGGACGCACCGCTCTCGTATGAAGACGGTGGAGGAGAGAGGAAGCAGGACAAAGAATTGAAACGTTTCATAATAAGTTTAGGGATGAAACCGGGATCCATTATGGCTCCTACCATGACCAAAATGGTCTACCTTACATTAAGGGGCATTCGATTGTCCCGAGAAATAACCACAGCAGAGACAGCATACCCTGTCCACCTGGTAGAAGTTCACCCCGGTGCGGTCATTGGATCGAGAATGGGAACCAGTCTTTCCGAAGTACTGGAATATAAAAAGGATTTGCAGATTCGCAGTAAGCTTCTCCGCTGGTTCCAAAGCCAGCAATTAATCGGTATTCCCGAAAGCTTTGCTCAAGAATCCCACACGGTGGATGCATGTGCAGCAGCGCTCGGAGCATGGCATTGGATCGACCCTGCTTATCACTCTCCATGGCTGTATCCGGCAGAACCGCCTCTTCATCCCTATGATTACTGCATTTAAAAATCGCCTGCCTATCCATCGATAGGCAGGTATTTAGTATATCCGGTCATGTTTCCATTCTTTTCATGATATAATAAGATAAATTCTTATCAAACGTACGCCGTTAATTTACTGAATATTCGGAATTAAGGAGGTTTGCGATGGACAATATTAAAGAGACCGTGATGGAAGTGACTCTGTCGATTCTTCCCATAACCTTGGTTGTAACCATTCTCCAGTTTTCCCTCATCTGGCTTCCTATGGAAGTTTTCTTTCAATTCCTCGCTGGTGTCGTCTTTGTAGGCATTGGTCTTATCCTTTTTCTGCTTGGTGTGCAGATCGGACTGTTGCCTGTTGGTGAGTGGATCGGTTCTGCTTTGTCGAAAACAAAGAAGGTAGGGGTAATCGTAGGCTTTGGCTTCATCCTCGGTTTAGTTGTGACCGTGGCGGAGCCGGATGTCCGCGTTCTCGCTACACAGGTCGATCAAGTATCCGGAGGTGACATTCCGAGGAATATCCTCATAGTAGCCGTAGCTCTTGGTGTGGCCCTGTTTGTTGGCCTCTCTATGCTTCGCATCATTTTCCATGTACCAATTACATACCTGTTAGCCCCGGGGTACGGGCTTGTGTTTCTGCTGGCATTATTCACTCCTCCTTCTTTCATTCCGATTTCGTTTGATTCCGGAGGGGTGACGACGGGACCACTGACTGTACCGTTTATTCTTTCCCTTGGAGTGGGGGTTGCTACGGTCATGAGAGGACGCACCTCTGCAACAGACGGTTTCGGACTGGTTGCCCTTGCCTCCATAGGGCCGATTCTTTCTGTGTTGCTGCTTGGGGTGATTTATGGATGATGATTGCCGACGTTTTTCACGGATTCGGAACCGTATTAGTGGACGTGGCCGTGGCTCTAATTCCGTTATTAGTCCTTTTCGTTTTATTTCAACTCTTTCTCCTCAAGCTATCCTGGAGCAAAATGAAAGACATCGCTGTCGGATTTCTTCTCACCTTCCTTGGGCTTTCCTTCTTTCTGCAAGGGGTCCACATTGGGTTTATGCCTGCAGGTACGATGATGGGAGAAAAGCTTGCCACGATCCACCATCGTTGGATGCTTATCCCGATCGGCTTCGTTATCGGCTTCGTAGCGATTTATGCAGAGCCGGCGGTAAGCGTCCTGACCCATCAAGTAGAAAAGGCGTCGGGCGGATACATACCACAAAAAATTCTCTTATACACCTTGTCGTTCGGGGTGGGTATTTCCATTGCGCTTTCCATGATCCGGATCATTCTCGGCATACCCATCTGGATTTTTGTTGTGCCGGGCTATATTTTAGCGCTGATTATAGTAAAATATTCTTCGAAAACGTTTACATCCATCGCCTTTGACTCCGGGGGTGTAGCCACAGGACCTATGACGGCGACATTTGTCCTTGCTTTATTTGTTGGTATTGCTACCGTGATGGAAGGAAGAGACCCCTTAGTTGATGGATTCGGAATGGTTGCTCTCGTCGCTCTGGCACCCATCCTGTCTGTCTTGGTGTTAGGGATGATTTACAAACGGAAGGAGCAGCATCAGGATGATGAAGGACGGTCAGAAGCTCATTATTACGATAGTTAAAAAGGAAAAGGCGAAAAAAGTTGTTCATGCATCTACTCTTGCGGGGGCGCAGGGCGGTACAACTTTCTTCGGCAAGGGATTTCGGACGGACGAGAAAAAACGCTTCCTTGGTATTCCTGTAGAAAGAGAACGGGAGATTATATTGACACTCGTATCCGATTCCATTTATCCGAGGTCATGAACGCCATTGAGAGAACGGCCCAATTACAAAAACCGAGAAGCGGAATAGGGATGGTTATCGATGCGAAGAGAATAAGCGGAATCAATCATATGGTCGGTCTAGGCCTTGAGGAGGAAGATGGAGGGAAGGAAGTGGCTCAGCCAATGGTGAAAAAGACGCTTGCTTACGATCTTATCGTAACAATAGTGAACAAGGGAGATGCAGAAAAAGTGGTGGAAGCTTCAAAGGAGGCAGGTGCCGAAGGAGGAACGATCCTTTCCGGACGTGGAACAGGCATTCATGAAAAGGCACGATTGTTTAATATGTTGATTGAGCCGGAAAAGGAAGTCATATTGACATTGATTGAAAAAGAAAAAACAGATGCCGTTCTGAAATCAATCGAATTGGGAGCTAAACTGAATCAGCCAGGGCGGGGGATAGCCTTTGTCATGGATGTGGAGCACACGGCCGGCATCAATCATCTGCCCGTTGGGAAAAGTGATAAATAAAAACACCGCCGTTAAGGCGGTGTTTTATACTGCTTTTGACATTATAAGCCGAACAACACACCCATAAGGGAGTAGATGATGACGGTAGTGAACAATACAGTCATGTGGATGAGGGAATAGATGAACATATATTTTGCCCATTTCTCCGAATCCATCTTCCTGTATCCGTATAGGCTGAGCACCAACCAGCCTATACCAAGCAGCAGAGACACGAGGAGAAGGCCGAGGCTGAGCGTTCCTAAAAGAAAGCTTGTGCCGATCAGTATAACTAAATAGATATTCGTCTGAATATAAGTACGGCGTGCACCTTTCACCACTGGCAGCATGGGTATCTTGGCAGCCGTGTATTCTTCCTGTTTTCTAATGGCTATAGAGTAAAAGTGCGGCATCTGCCAAATAAGTGCGATGACGAAAAGTCCTAAAATTGCCGGGTGTGTAATGTCCGGATAAATGGCCGCCCAACCTATTAAAGGCGGTGTTGCTCCTGACAAACTTCCAACTTCCGTATTGTAAATGGTTCTTCGCTTCGTCCACATAGTGTATGGCACGACATAAAAAAACAACCCGAGGAAACCGAGAAATCCTGCGAGCGGAGTAGCAAGCGATAAAATGATGACTCCTAAAACGGCCATCAGACTGGCAAGCCAGAGCACCTGGCGCGGTTTAATTTGTCCGGTTACAGTCGGCCTTGTCTTCGTTCTTTCCATAATGGCATCAATGTCCCGGTCATACCAGTTGTTGAACGCTCCGGCAGCACCCATCACCATGATCGATCCGATCAAGGCAAAAATTATCTCCGGCAGCTTTTCCAACAATCCGTATTCATACGTGTATAATGCTAATGTAAGCCCGGCGAACATCGGGACAAGGTTAGACTTGATAATGCCTGTTTTTACAGTCTTCGCTAAAATGTCTGTAAGAGGCTGTTTCTCTGTTGTCCGAATATCTTCCCTTTCCATGATTCTCCTCTTTCCTGTTACTAGATTATCGATCCGACCTTGATAATAAATGACACTCTACGGTATGTTAAATCCAGTTTTAATTAATGTCAAGGTTACGTACAGGCGGACCACGTCGCATGCTGGTAAAGTTTAAAACAGGTATTGCGGCTGACAAAGGGTCTTCTACCAGCCTTGCCTGTGCTTGTATGATACATACATTCGGTAATGGTCTCCCACTCAACTATTTTACGGAAAGCATTCCTGACAAGCAACCATAAGAAACGACAAGTTTTTGACATTTATCCATTATGGATTTTTTGGGAGTGTAAACGTCTTATCTGTCCTGAAAAAGCACAAACAGACAGGAAGGGCGAAGGAATAACTGATATGATTTTTTAAGAGAGGAGGAAGTTCGGATGTGGATCGATTCCATGCAGCGTGCTGTTGATTATATGGAGAAACATCTATTGGAAGGACTGCGTATAGAGGATATTGCGAAAGAAGCCCACATGTCTGTTTATCATTTCCAGCACCTATTCCGGATCTTGACAGATACGTCTGTCATGGACTACTGCAGAAGGAGAAGAATGACGCTTGCTGCGGGAGAGCTGATGGCAGGCAGAAGGAAAGTCCTTGATCTCGCCTATAAGTACGGATATGACTCTCCGGAATCTTTCTCGAAAGCTTTTCGTAAACAGCATGGCATGTCACCACGGGATGCGCGAAACTATAATGGATCCTTAGTATTCTATAACCGCCTGGTTATTCAAGTTTCCTTGAAAGGAGTAGAGCCGATGAGGTATCAAATCATGGAAAAAGAAGCAATCAGAATCATGGGAAGGAAAGAACGGATCTCCTGCAAAGAAGGAGAGAACTTGAAAATAATTCCACAGATGTGGCGGCAGTTTAATGAGGATGGTGTATTAGATGATCTGGATGATTGGAATGATGGAGTAATGGAAGGGCTTATCGGGGTTTGTTGTACCATTGGGAATGGCGAATCCATCGACTATTGGATCGGGGCTTCCTATCAAGGGAAACAACCTGATGGATCGTATGATATGTTGGAAATACCGGCATCGAAATGGGCGGTTTTTGAAGTGCATGGCTCCATGCCGGGTGCCATACAGAAGGTTTGGAAACAAATTTACTCGGAATGGTTTCCTTCCAGCGGATTTACACAAGGAAATGGACCGGAAATGGAAGTCTATCCGGACGGAGATCCTTCCAGTGACTCGTATTACTCAGAAATATGGATTCCAGTAAAATAAAGAAAGGATCACCCCTCGGCGGTGATCCTTTCTTTATTTATAGGAAATTTTGGTCCAGACATGGAGGTTTTTCCTTATCGAACACGAATGTAAGGAAGGGGAAAAGAAAAAACAGTCAAGGGGTAAATTTCTCGATTATAAACGGCCATTTAGCAGCATGCCGTCCCTTTCTCGTACGATATCATACGATTGTTTCAGACGGTCAGGAACGAGTTCACGTCCGTAATCCCATGCATTCGTTTCTATTTCTGCTTTAAGCTCCGCGACTTCCGCGTCCCCGCCGTATAGAAGGGTGCGCATATCCGGCCGATGCTTTTTAAACGTAATATAATAGCCAAGTTCACGGTAAATCATGATTCGGACGAAGTCTTCCTCTGACTCCTGAATTTTTACTTTGCTCATGTATCCATTGACTTGAAGGTAATTGTAAGCAAGCGTATTGGTGGATACATTGAAGCTCATCGGTGATGGCAGGGTGCTGTTGACTTCGTATTGTAAATCCAACTGGTTTTCTTGATAGATTTCCTCAATGATTGTTTCGATGTTTCGTATGTAAAGCATGTTGATTCCTCACAATCCTTTCTTTTCCTAATTATAGGGGTGTCGAGCTTTGGAATCAATTCATTTCAACAGGAAGATATGCTTGAAGTTTCGAAAAGCACCTCATTACATAGGAATGGAGTGGTTCGAATGGCAGGTCATGCATCAGAAGAGCTATCCAAAGGGGGCAAGAAAAGTACTACAGATATAAAAAAAGACGGTGCGATTCTTCCGGAAATCGGAACGGTCTTCATTCCCGTGCAGGATATCAGACAGGGAGCCATGTGGTATTCCAGGCTGTTGGCTGTTCCGTATAAAGAAGAATTTCCTCACGATCATTTGTATATCTTACCTTTATCAGGTGTAAATATTGTATTGGACAGCAAACGATACAATCAGGAATCGATATATAAAAATCCGGTCTTTCATTTGAATACAAATGACATCCATGAGGCTTACCTTCAAGTACAGGAAATGGAAGCAGGATGGATCGGTTCCATTGAACATGGCCATTACTTTAGTTTTCAGGATCCGGACGGTAATATGCTGATGATATGTCAATGTTAAATCATAGAGAGGAGTTATTATATGAAGGAGATATTAGGTTTGACCTACCCGATTATACAAGCAGGAATGGCCGGAGGGGTGACAACACCGGAGCTGGTCGCTGCAGTTTCCAACACCGGAGCGCTTGGAAGTCTGGGGGCAGGTTATATGACCGGGGACGCTTTGAAAACATCTGTTCAGCGGATTAAACAGCTGACAAATCGTCCCTTTGCCGTAAACCTGTTTGTGCCGGAATACCCAACATACAGCAAGGCGGAGATGGAGGAGGCAGAACGATGGCTGGAACCATATCGACGTGAACTGGGGGTGGAGGTGAGTCCGATTCCAGAAGCAGACATGGACCATTTCGACAGGCAGGTATGTATCCTAATCGAAGAAAACGTACCAATTGTAAGTTTCACGTTCGGTATCCCTCATCGTAAAACAATGGAAAGACTGAAGCAGGAGGGAATTCAATTAATTGGAACTGCCACGAATGTGGAGGAAGCAGTCTTGAATGAGAGAAGCGGAATGGATATGGTCGTTGCTCAAGGGAGTGAAGCAGGAGGCCATAGAGGAACCTTTCTTGGATCAGAAAGAGGAGGCATGATCGGTACGATTTCTCTCGTACCGCAAATCGTCGATCAAGTAACAATCCCTGTCATTGCTGCAGGAGGAATTATGGACAGTAGGGGAGTCCGTGCTGCAATGGCCCTGGGAGCATCTGGAGTACAAATGGGGACTGCTTTTGTAACGTGCAAAGAGAGTGGAGCACATCCACGCCACAAAGAAGCCATTTTGGGAGCAAGAGAGACGGAAACGGCAGTTACGGCAAGTTTCAGTGGAAAGCCGGCAAGGGGGATAGAGAACGCGTTTATACGCCATATGGAAGGGAAGCCACACCTCCCGTATCCACTTCAGAACTCCCTGACGAAGCCGATTCGATCGGCAGCCGCTCAAAATGGGGATACGAGGTACATGTCTTTGTGGTCCGGACAAAGCCCTCGATTAAGTGATAATCGTTCTGCTGCTGAGGTTATCAAGTCCGCCATGGAATGATTATGATTTACTGCAAAAAGCGAGAAGGCACTCACAATTGGGGTAATTAAAAAACTCGGCTGCATCGCAGCCGAGTTTTTTTGGTTATTTCTCTGTATTCTGATTTTGTTTTTCATCTAAGAAACGCAGCAAGTCTCCATAAACAACTTTATCAGAGTAATTCAACTCCGTTTGAGCGTCTTTTTTCAACGGTGTACATGCTTCCCCGTCGACTTCTTCCCCTGTCGATTTGTCGTAACAGTGGTCTCCTTCGGCAGCATAGACATAGTCGTCTGTAACGACACTTCCATCACGGAAGATTGTCTTACTTTCCCGATCTTCTTTGAACAAATCGGTACCGAATTGAACATCATTTTCTTCCTCTATGCCGAGAAGGCTGAGAATCGTAGGTTTTAAATCGATTTCTCCTCCAACCGTATCCATTTCTTTTCCTTCCATTCCAGGAATATGGATGATCAAAGGAACTTTCTGAAGCTGTGTATGTTCAAACGGAGTAATTTCCTTATCAAGGATTTCACTCATAGCACGGTTATGGTTTTCGGATATTCCGTAGTGGTCGCCGTAAAGGATAAAGATACTGTCTTCGTATTCTCCCTGCTCCTTCATCAATTCGAAGAACCGTTTGATAGATTCGTCTTCGTATCGAACCGTTTGGAAGTAGCGGTCAACAGAACCGTCTCCGGTATCGGCCGGATCAATCATCTTCATGTCTTCGCTGTTCATAATGTATGGATAGTGGTTCGTCATCGTTATGAATTTTGCATAATACGGTTTATCCAGCTCTTTGAGTAAAGGCATGGATTGTTCAAAGAATGGAATATCCTTTAAACCATAGTTGACGGAGTTCTCATCTGTTACATCATAATATTTCTTCGAGTAGAATTCGTCGTACCCGAGGTTTTGATACATGACATCACGGTTCCAGAAACTTGCGTGGTTTCCGTGGAAACTCACAGGTGTATACCCGTGCTCTTTTACAATTTCCGGAGTAGCATTGTATTCGTTGTTTGCATTCGTTGTATAGACAGCGCCTCGCGGCAGTCCATACAGGGAATTATCAATGATGAATTCTGCATCTGAGGTTTTCCCTTGTCCGGTATTGTGATAAAAATTGCTGAAATAGAAGCTGTCATCTTTGAGATCATTAAGGAAAGGAGTAATTTCCTGTCCATTTAATTCTCTGTCGATAACAAAGTTCTGCGTGGACTCAAGCGAAACGAGTACAATGTTCTTTCCTTCCGCTTTTCCGAAGAACTCTCCGTGCGCTCCCATTTTCCCTTGCTGGGAATTGACGTAGTTCAAGACGTCAACAAGTTCATTGCTGTCTGCAAGAACTCGGTGGGACGATGTTTTAGCTGTCATCACAGAATCATAGATGTGATAATTGTAGATTCCTAGCAGTTTGACGAGTTTGGCGCGATCAAACGTACGTACGAGCAGTTCTGGCCTTTGAACCTCAGCCATGGACAGGTTTACTGCCGCAAAGCCTATGGATGAAGCAAAAAGCATAGCGACGGTTCTTTTCTTAAAGTGCATCGTCGGATTGGTCTTTTTCGCTACCAACCATGCGATTAGAAGAACGAAATCAACCCAGTACAGTACATCAGAAACGTGCATCAATGATTGAGCACTGCCTCCTAGATCCCCGAAGTTCTTGTACTGCATCAACACAGGAAGGGTGATGTAATCGTTAAAGAAACGATAATACACGACGTTTGCATAAAGAATGAATGACATTAAGAAGTAAATGGTCATAAATGCTTTATTTCTTCTCTTTGGTGAGAAGAAGAATGCAAAACTGAAAAAGAATAAGATAGAACTGATTGGTGTAAGGATCAGAATGAATTGTTGTGCGCCGTTTTCAATATCTAACGTAAATGCTGTTTGTAGGGCATAATAGGTTTTTGCCCACAGTAATATTACTGCGGTCCAGAAGAAAACCCAGCCTTTGTTTAATGGATTGGTAGTTTTCATGTAAATCATGAACCTCCTGGTAATGGTGTTTAACAATAATAATCAAATCTATCAGATTTCCATCATAAAGTAAATAGTTGTACTTTACAAACATAGGCGGGGAGGTATGGTGCGGTTTTTCACAAAAAAAAGGGGAGGCCCTCGGGACCATCCCTGCAGTGTACTGTAAATAATGCAGCCATTTATACCCTTATAGAATTCACACCATTTTTTAGTGGGAATCTAAATTCTGAAAGGCTTTCCTATATCAGTTTAGAAGTTCTTTGTATATTTTGGATCTGCGGACTTAGTAGCGGCACCTTTATTTTCATAGATTTCCTCATACGTCTTTTCGTTATCCACACCTGTTTTGTTCTTCTTTGATTTATCAAAATATAAAGCAATTCCAATCAGGCATACCAACGGAATCAGCAAAAGCATCCATATCATGTGGCGATTCCTCCCTTGAATGATTTAGGTTTCACTTATTCTATTCCCTAAGTTAAAGGAAATTACTTCTTTGTATATTAAATTCATTCTTTAGTACTACCAGTCTTGTCATGGTAGTAAATGGGGGGTTAAACGAAAATATTAATAGTGATACATTTTTTCTTCTGCAAAAAAAGATGCCGGCATGGAAGAGGAAGGATCATCTTGTCTTGTATGCAGACAAGGAGAAGGTTAAACATTGTTTAGGAAACCGATTTCCTTATATGTTAATAAAATATAAGTAAAATTCTGAAATTTATATTGAAAA
>NZ_ANPF01000081.1:0-36422 GCF_000328325.1 Halobacillus sp. BAB-2008
TATTTTTCTTTGGACTAAAAAGCACATTTTTAGGCTTTATTAGTTTAATTCCATTTTCAATAATCGTTGTTACATTAGCCTATTTCCTAAAAAAAACCGATGTTTATTCATTTAGAGTACTTTTACCGTATCTTGTATGGTTATTGTATGATTTGCTATGGACATTAGGATTATATTTGCAGAATTTATAATTTGATCCCACTTCAACTAACGACCGCGTTAGATTAAGATATATTCGAAGATATCTCGATTTCGAGTCTTACAGCAACGGGGGCAATTGCTCAATAGAGTCTTCGTCTAATGTGCAATGCGTGACATTCTAATTATCTATACTTAGGAGGGCCATTAATGGATATTACAGCAATAAGTGATATTTCCCAGGATAAAGTAATTGATTTTTTCAAGCAGCATTGGGGTAGTACAGAAATGGTTATTTCTTCTGGGATTTATGATTGTAGTAAACTGGACGGATATGCTGTGTTAGATAGTGAGAAGACAGTTATTGGTTTAATTACTTATATAATTATCAACGATACATGCGAAATTATTTCTTTGGATAGCACAGAAGAAAACAAAGGGGTCGGGACCTCTCTTATACAAGCAGTTGAGAGAGGTGCATTAGAGAATGAATGTAAATACATAAACCTTATAACCACTAATGATAATTTATTAGCACTAAAGTTTTACCAAAAGCGTGGTTATGTTTTAGCAGATCTATTTAGAAATGCAGTTGGAAAAGCAAGGCAATTGAAGCCCGAAATTCCATTTGAAGGTAACGATGGTATTCCTATTAGAGACGAAATAAAGCTCGAAAAATTATTAAGATAATAGCCAGAGTAGTTTGAATTTAACTCTAATCTCTTGATTCTAAGCCTTTCGCTGATGGGGGCATTTCTTGAATAAACATATACAACGGTATCACAGGGGAGATATTGAATGATTAAAGGAATATATGAATTTATTAGTGAAGCACAGTTAAAGAAGTATGCAGAACTTGCTGTACGAGCTGGTGTGAATCTGCAAAAAAATCAATTATTGGTTATTCATAGTGATATACAAAATGCTACTTTTGCCCGTCTAATCCAGACGGTAGCTTACGAGGCAGGAGCTTCAAATGTATTTATAGATTGGACAGATGAACAGTCCACTAAAGAATTTTACTTAAGTGCAGCAGATCGTGTTATCGATCAATTTCCTGATTGGCAGGCTGCCCGCTTTAAGGAGTGGGACGATGCAGGTGCTGCTTACATACATATTATTAGTGAAAACTTAGATGTATTTAAGGAGGTCTCCCCAGAACGGATCAGTCGCTTTCAAAAGGCTTCACGCACCAAGTTGGAAAGTTATTATGCAAAGATTATGTCCCACGAGATACGCTGGTGTCTTCTAGCTGTCCCGTCCTTCGCATGGGCCACGAAAGTATTTCCGAACGTAAGTGAAGAAGAAGCCGTGCAATCGTTATGGCAAGGCATTTTACGTGGAGCGCGTGCAGATGGAACAAATCCTATAAAAAACTGGGAAAATCATGACCGCGCCTTCGAGTCACGGAAAATGTTTCTAAACGATTTCCAGTTTGACACCCTGCATTTTACCAATAGTCGAGGAACGGATTTAGTCATCGGTATGCCTAACAACCACATCTTTATTGGTGGGGGTATCAGAGATAAAAATGGAATACCTTTCTTTCCGAACATTCCTACGGAAGAAATATTTACTGCTCCCCATAAACATAAGGTGAATGGAAAATTGGTAGGTACTAAACCTCTTATCTATGGGGGAAGTGTCGTCGAAGAATTTTATCTGATTTTTAAAGATGGACAGATTACCGACTATTATGCCGCAAAGGGACAGTGGGTGTTACAAAATCTCATCGAAACAGATGAAGGTTCACATTATCTAGGTGAAATTGCCTTGGTCTCTAATAAATCTCCTCTTGCTCAGGAAGATACTCTTTTTTACAATACATTGTTTGATGAAAATACGTCCTGTCATATTGGAATCGGAAATGCATCTCCTTCCAATATTCAAAATGGCAATGATCAATCTGAGGAAGATTTGAAGGCAGTAGGGCTGAACACTTCCCTTTTATCAGTCAATGTGACCTTTGGTACCGAAGATATGAAAGTAGTGGGCAATAAAGAAGGTGGAACAGAAGAACTGCTAATGAAGGATGGGGATTTCCAATTCTAATTCGTCTACAACTTAAAAACATAGAAAATAAATATATGATATACCTCGACTTCGAGTGTTCCAGTAACGGGTCGATTATTCAATATGAATAGTCGAAGACTCAGCTTCGAGATAATTAAAATAAATGTAGGGATTTCATTATTGAGAAGAAAATTTCCATTTTTAATGTTATATAATTGGGAATAGATATAAAATTATTGGGCTACAAGTAGAGGGAAATGACATTGATGAGAGGGGGGTTATCATTAATAGTTTTATAGTAGATATTTATAAACAATTTTGGGACGAGATGGGTTTTGGTCCAAAGGAAGATGTACATTTAAAGACACTATGTTATCAATTGGATAAGGAATTAGAGGAGTTCTCCAGAGAAGTTCACAGAAAAATAGGATTTGGAATAGGTGATGGTTTTTCTGTGTATATTAACGGTTTTGATAACATCATCTTTGTAAGAATAGAACTGTTTGATACTAGTGAATATTCATTTATTACAGAGTATCTTAAAAGCAATGGCGAAGAAATTGATTATCCAAGCTTTGATTCTAACATGGGTGATACTCTAGTTCATGTTTCTAACTTTGATGAGAAATTGACTCACAGTTTGATAAATGAATTACATAACGAGTTTGGACAGGAATTAACAATTACACATTCTGAAAAGATTTTCGAGAAAGGTGCATCTGATTGGGGAATAGATCTGCTGCTATGGTTAAGTAATATACCTGCTTCTATAATAGGCGCATACATCTACGATTTTTTCCGGAAAAATAAATCAGATGAAGCCGAAGTACATGTAATTGAAAGTTTTGATAAGAGTTCTGTATTAGGTATAGCTGCAAAAATAAGCGAAGTTAGTATAAATGACCTGGAAGTAATTAATTCAGTTTATAACGAACATGAGGATACAACATTTTACTTTATTACTAGTAGATATGTAGATATTAAGTTAACACTTAATAAGTCAAATAAAGTGATTGATTATAGTTTAGATAAGAAAACTCATAGTAAAATTTAATCTATATCTTGATTTTAAATAATCTGGATGTGGGGGCTTATCCTTAATAATGGATAAGCCCTTTTTATAAGAACTGTTGTTGTTTGAAGGTAAATTTGAAATAATTGGAATAAATAAACGGAAGTTAACCAACTGAATGAAAGGGTGGTTATTCTTGGAGCACCTTAAACAAAGGCTAGAAGAAATGAAATGGGTACCACTTCATGTAGAATGTATTACTGGTGCGCATGCGGGTGATATTTTTCGATTTGAAATTATAAATCATAATGGGGATACGGAAAAATTCATTTATAAGGAATTTGCTGAGGGGAGAAACAATGAAATAGAAGTATTTAAGAAGTTAGAAAATCATCTACAGCCATTTACCAAGCTGGTTAAATGGTGGGAGTCTAATCCGCAAGCCATTCTTATGGTTGACTTAGGAAGGCCTTTGAAAGATGATTTTATGAACTTGCCTTTAGATAGTAAAAAAAAGTCGATTGTTTCTATTCTACAACGCCTCTCTTATCTACATAGCTTAAAGATTGATCAAACAGCTCTAACCCTGGATGCTCACTCTATTACATATGAGTGGTCTGAGTGGGCCATCGATCAATTAAAGTTATTGAATGAAGGACACGATTGGGCATCTGATTGGTCCAAACTTATAGAAAGTGCTTACCAAAAATTAAAACTTGGTCAATATACAGTAAAAGGTCCTTTAACTCTCACTCATGGCGATCCTCACCTTGAGAATGTTTTTTGTTACGAAAATGAAATTTGGTTTATTGACTGGGAGTGGGCTGCGATTGGGTCACCTCTAAGGGATATAACTATATTGTTGCAAGATGTATATGACGAAGAACTTGTGCGGTACACATATAGAGCTTATAAAGAATTATTAGACAGTAAAAAGATATCGATAAGTAATGATGCCTATAGAAGAGATTTTCACCATTTATATGTAGATCATACAACAATGATGTTGGCATGGGAAATTGATAAGTATTTTCAGGGATTTACTTCAGAAGCAAGGATTAAGGAAATTGTAGAATTTAAGATGAAAGAAATTAACAGGGTAGTTATAGAAGAGGCACACATATCTCCATGGTGAAATACAGACAACTTCAATATATCTCGAAATGAAGTCTTACATAAACGGGGGGATTATTTAAAAGGGTGCCGCTCTTTTTTATCATACAAATGGTTGATACTGGCATTTGAATTTGCAATAATGAAATAATTATCTCGGAAGTGTAAAGGGGGACGAAAGAGTGGTTAAGTATCCGCCAGCATTAGAAAAGGGTGACGCGATTGCTGTAACAGCTCCTTCAAGTGGGGTAGAAGAACAATTACATATGTTAGTACATAAAGCTAAAGAAAATGTTGAGAATAAAGGGTTTATAGTAAAGGTAGGTGAGACAGTGTGGACAGAAACAAAATCTAGGAGTTCTAAGGCATCTATAAGAGCAAAAGAACTGACTCAATTCATCGAGGGTGAGAGTGTTAAGGCAATTATTCCTCCGTGGGGAGGGCAGTTCTCCATGGAAGTTCTACCTATGATTGATTGGAATTACATAAAGACCTTACCCCCTAAATGGATCCTTGGTTATTCAGATATTAGCACAATCATGTTTGTATATACGACAATAACTGGTATTGCTTCAGCGCATGGAACGAATTTCAATGAGTTATCAGCTCCTAAATGGGACGAACTTACTTCAAAATGGACGGATGTTTTAGGCTGTAGTAAAGGTCAGGATATAATTCAGTACTCCTCAGGTCAATATCAATCCTCATGGACAAAAACATTTGCGAACCCAGCTACAGGTTTTTACTTTGATACAGAAACAGAGTGGAAGTCACATACAGGTCAGAAATCCCATGAATTTTCCGGAAGGCTCCTAGGAGGTGTCATGAATACATTACAAACTTTGATAGGTACTCCTTACGATCAGGTGAATGAATTCACTATTAAACATGCACAGGAGGGAGTAATTTGGTATTTGGAATCTGTTGATTGGAGTGCTTCAGAGATATATAGGTGTTTGTGGCAGATGAAATATAGTGGATGGTTTAAGGATGTCAATGGAGTACTTATAGGAAGAGCGAGTGGGTACTCACCAACCAAAGATTTCGAATTAGAGGATGCTTTGATGAATGTTTTTGGAAAAGAGATACCAGTTATATATGACGCAGATATCGGCCATATGCCTCCACAGAATATACTCGTAAATGGAGCATATTCAACGGTAACTTATCAAGATGGAAAAGGGACTATAAGGATGAAGTATATTTAGATTTATCTCGAAATTGAGTCTTCAAGTAACGGAGGCGTCTATATAATGGTCTTAATGTAGCTGAAATACTCTTGTCTGGTCTATATGAAGGAATTAGGGGGGGCAATTGGGAAAAGCTATAATAGTTTTTGTATTCCTAACTTTGTACGTCTTCAGTATGTGGTTAAGTATCATTGCATTTAAATATAAGAAATTTTTAGGTTATCTCATAACTTTTCTTCTACCAATTATCATAGGTATGTTATTTGCTTCAACATCTGTTTTTTTTATTTCACCTGTCTTATTAGTTAGTTTAATAACTTATCACTTTTTCGTGGTAAAAACTAACGGAACATAAATTTATTTTACAGAGAACCTGACATATGTGATTGATTATTATTGGATATAGAGGAAATAAATCTCGAAATCGAGTCTTCTGTTATAGGGGGCTTTATTATTAAAGAGGAAAGGAAATTTGATGAATTTCAGTTATGTGAAGTTTGAAGTGTTATGACCAGAAGAATACATTGTACCTTTACGTGACCAACTGAGCAATAATAAAGTATTAACTGTTGGAGAGTATGATCATGTAGTTCTTATACTGAAACCAAAGGGTACTGGAGGCCCCTAGAATCTTCAAACCCTTATTCAGGTGAAAAGAAAAAAGTAACATTTGGATCAGAGTGCAAAATGGAATTTAAGTTGCTTACAAGAGAATAGAGGAGCTTAGAATAATTACGTAGCTTTTAGAATGATACTTTGATATGGAGTCTTAAAGTATAGTGGCCTTTAGTGAAGGTAAGATACATGATGTCTCGTACAAAAAGAGCCTTAGTAAAACTAAGACTCTTTAAGAATCAGTCCCATATGTCAGCTCTTTCAACACCAGCAGACCTTAAGTAATCTAAGAGTTGACCAGTATGTATAGATTCGTGATAAGCAATTCTCAATAGCATATCTCCTAGTTCTCGGATGTACCCGACATTGGATCGATCTATCTGTATGTTTGATAAATCATTTTCACTGAATGTGTGGATGGTCTTAATAAATTCATCCCTCAGAGACTGTGAAAAGTCGACTTCATCCTCCGGAGATATTAACGGACGATTTGTAAACGGTGACTCAAAGTCAGGAACGCTACCCTGATTCTTTATAGCTAAATGGTAATAATGTTCTGACTCTAATACATGACGAATCATTTCTAAGCATGACATGGCGTTGATATCTGGACGCCAGTTATAGGCTTCTTCAGGAATTGACTTCCACACTTTGAGACTTCTTCTTCTAACTTCGTTTAAATTTAAAATAACCAAATCAATTGAATTCAATTTTTCCCTCCTCTTCAATTATCATACTAGAACAAACGTTCTTTTGGAAGAGAGTAATTAAAGACGTAATTCGACGTTTTTATGTAACATATCTCAGTGTCGAGTCTTCCTGTAACTGGGACTTTTCAGGATTACAAAAAGATCTTGTTATTGCTTTTTGAGGTAAGGATTTAGTTGAATATAGAAATAATGTACTTTGGAGGAGGAGAGAAGGATTCAAGAGAAAATCAACTTGTGGTCATTTTTCTTTTCAATTATTTGTGTGATTTTGTTTCTAACAGTTTCTTTCTCAGGTTGGTTCAGTAATTCCAAAATGATGGGTATTCACCCTTTCACTTTAATTTTATTTATTACGTTATTTACATTTCCGGCTGGTGTATTTGGTTTTTCTGGTGTTAGAGACTGGAAGGGTATGGCAAGAAGTGTATTTTCAATAATAGTAACACTTAGTTTATCAGCGTTTCTGGGTTGTGTTTTACTATTTGGAAGTTTATTTAACTAATGAGTGTTAAAGAAAATAATAAGATATATCTTGATATCAAGTCTTATAAACCGCGTGCAATTATCCAGCAAGGGTAGTCACTTCCTTACTCAGTATAGGGCAGTCAGTAATCAACCGGACTTTGGTAAAGGGAAAAAAGATCTTTGGAAAATAAAAAGGCTACTTTCTAAAAAATAAAAGAACCAAAAAAGCTTGGTTCTTTAATCTCTCATGGATCCCGCCTCACGAGATGTCATATTCCCTACACCTTTGCTTACATCCTGTTGAATTTCCTGTTTTACTTTTTTTGGATCTGTTCCTGAACAGCCTGCCTTCATCGTTGATTTCTGTACCTCTTTTTGTTCCCCATTAATTCCAGGTGTTATCTGGTTCTTTTTCATTTACCAATCACCTCCATGTCAGTAGGTTTGGCAAGAAATTCAAGATTATCCCTAATTAGAAAAGCTACCATTGTGTTTGAATGTGAATAGGAGGAATATGTAAAAAGTACTTAAATACATGTGATACTCTTGCAGTGTGCCTCTAAAATTGGCTAACGGACAGGATTTTAGAAGACATACAATGATAAAGGTTGTGATAATGTTGCAAATATATTTTCGAACTAATCGTTTAATTGCAAGACAACTAAAACTTAGTGACCTTGAACAATTTCATACGATGCAAAGCAATATGAAAGTTATGAAATATATATTGGGAAGAACAAAAACAAAAGAAGAAAATGCTGCTGAATTAAAAAACATCATCAGTGAGTATACGCTGAGTGAACCGAACAAAATTGTTATGGGGTTGTCTGAAGTATCAGATGTAACTTGTACTTTAATAGGTACCTGCGCTATTACATCGCTTGATGACGAGTTTAATGAGGTGGGGTACAGGTTGTTGGAAGAAAGTTGGGGAAATGGGTACGGACGTGAAATTCTGGAAGGTCTTTTGACATATTGCTTCGACGATTTGAAGGTAAAGAAAGTGAAGGCAGAAGTCGAAAAAGAAAATATCTACTCTGTTCGTATACTGGAGAGTTCTCTTTTGAATTATGTAAGAGAATACTATGAAGGGGATAATCTTGTACGCCTTTATGTCATAGAAAAGGATTAATTTTTTAAATCTCATCTAAACGATTTCCTAACTATTTGCAATATTCGTTGTGTAAGACTATGAAGCAGTCACAAGAAATGATTTTCCATATCAGTTGTTAAACCTATTTAACTGATGGAGCAGTAACCTTTAATAAGTAAAATGGGTTAGCGTTCAAATAACAATATATAGGGGTGTAGAAATGTGGGTAATATTTGGGGTTATTGCCATAGGAGTTACTGTTGTAAACCTTTTTTTGTATGCAGCAGGAAAGGATTATAAGCTTGCTATGGCGATGGCATTATCATTTACAGCATTAACAATTTGTGCAGATTACAGTTATCTAAATCGGTGGATAGAAGCAGAAGATTGGGCGGCTATATCGGATGTAGTACCTGGTATGATAACGGTATTTTGGTTTTTGACAATTGTTTCTATCTTACTGAATATATCACCTATACTTTTAGAACGAATAAGTAAGAAATAAAACGGGGTCTTTGTTGAATAAACCCTCAAAGAACCTTTTCATAAGAAAATAGGCTTGAGCCGAGGTGTTAGTTTTGAAATAATTGGCAGTAGAGAAGGGGAGGTGGAAGCAATGCAGAAGGAACCGTTCAATGATGCCGTGGACCACCAGCAGAAGATAGAAGGATCGCCTGCACCTGGTGACGGGACGCTTCCTTTGCCGATCCGGATCATCGGTTACGTTCTGTTTGGGAGCTTTGCACTGATGCTGATCCTTGGGCTGCCTGGTCATGTTCTTTTTTAAGGGAGAATCAGTGCTTAGCGATGAATATGGACATAATCGGTGACGAGACGTGATAAAAAAGGAGGCAGGGCCATGTACATAAGGGATTGCATTTACGGAGAATCGGAAGTGGACGGAGTGTTGGAGCGACTGATCAACAGTGCGCCGGTGCAGCGTTTGAAAGGGGTCCATCAGGCAGGAGCCGCCTATCTGGTGGAAGAAACGTGGGACGTCAGCCGGTTCGAACATTCGATTGGAGTCATGCTTCTGATCCGGAAGCTTGGAGGATCGGTGGAAGAACAGATCGCAGGACTCCTGCATGACGTATCGCACACGGCTTTTTCCCATGTGGTCGATACCGTGTTTGATAATAGAGCAGAGGACTACCATGAACAAATTTTCGATTCAGTCGTCCGGCATTCCGAAATTCCTGACATTTTGGAAACGTACGGATATCGCTGCGAAGATTTTCTGGACGACAGCAGGTGGACGCTGCTGGAGCGGCCTTCGCCTGAACTGTGCGCTGACCGCGTCGATTACACGCTTCGTGATATGTACCGCTACGGTAAGATCACGAAAGAAGAGGTAGAGATGTTTCTTGAAGAGCTTGTAGTAGTGGACGGAAGTATGTACGTCTCCTCTGTGGCTGCCGGTGAGTGGTTTGTCGAGACGTACTATAAGGAAGTCATCGACTTTTTCCTTGATCCGTTGAACATCTACAGCTACGACCGGCTGGCGGAAGTGTTGAAGCTCGCTATGGGTGAAGGGATTTTAACGACAGACGATTTTCTTCTGGAGGATGAGTCAGTAATACGAAAGATTAAAAAAGCAGGAGACAGCAAAATTCTTCAGATGCTGGCTACTCTGCATTCCAATGTGGAGGTAGTGATCGATGAAGAGGACTATCATATCCACCGGGTGAACAAGATCAGGCTGATCGATCCTTCTGTGTGGAAGGGAGCAAAGCTCACCCCGGTTTCGGAGCTTTCCTTTAACGTGAGGCAAAGGAATGAGGATGCGGAAAAGAGGGCGAGGAGAGGGACGTTTGTCCGTGTTTTATCTGCTTAGTTGTCATAGGCATCGTCGTTGCGGCCTTTCTATAGCTTGAAAAATCGAAGGGAGACAGTTCAGATGAAGACGAATCGACAGCAATCTTTTACGGGGCTTCAGCGGGAGGCCGTCGCACTCGTTGAGAATAAGCAATGCGATGCAGCGCTTGAACTTCTGGAGGAAGGAAAGGTGCAATATCCGGAGCGCCTGGACAGGATTGGTCATTGGAAAGCGGGCATCTACATGCTTTTGGGGAAGAAGGACAGGGCTGTCACAGAGCTTCAGCAGGAGCTTGATCAAGGAGTATGGTGGAATCCGTCCTTGCTGGAACAGGATGAGGAACTTGCCCCATTGCAGGGATCCGAGGAGTTTCAGCGTATCCTGAGTCAGTGCGCCGAGCGGTTTGAAGAAGCTGATCGCGCAGCCAGCGCGGAGCTTGAAACGACAGGTAATCCGGAAGCGGATGTTGCTATAGTTGCCCTGCATTGGAAAGGCTCCAACGCGGCTGACTTTGCAGCTCAATGGAGTGACCCGGTGATTCTCGAGCGTTATTTCTTCGGTTTCGTTCAGTCCTCGCAGGTATTCAGCAAAGATATCTACCACTGGGACGATCCAGATACGGCTGCGGCCGATGTTACGTCTATGTATCAGCGTTTCTATCAAAGCTTTCCAACAGAGAAAAAGCGGATTCTCGCAGCGGGCGCCTCCCAGGGAGGAAAGACCATCATCGAACTGCTTCTCCAAAACAAGCTGCCTGAAGTCGAAAGCTTCCTCGCTTTTGTTCCGTCGTTTACAGATGTGGACAAGCTTGCAGCACTTTTCGGGGATCAGGATGTATCGGACGTGAAAGGGTGCGTCATTACGGGGGATGAAGATCCTTTTTATGAGGAGACGAAGAAAGTGGTCGAACTTCTTCAGTCCAAGGGAGCTGATTGCAGGTTGATGGTCATCGAAGGGATGGGGCATAGTCTCCCGGATGAACTGGCCGAAAACCTGCAGGAGGCTGTAGATTATTTAGAATAATCATTAGAATCGTTTGTGGCAAGGATGACAGATGCTCCTCTGTTCGGTAGAGTTATAATATCAAATGTTTGAATTTTTAAACTTCTTATGTGTAGAGGTGACTGGTGGTGTGAGGATGAGAACGAAAGATGGTGTAGAGCTTTATTTCGAGAAAAAGGGGAACGGTCCACCCTGCCTGTTCCTTCACGGCGGGCCGGGCTATTGGAGTAAATCGTTTCAACATACTGCAGGCGAAAAACTGGAGCAGGAACTTGAAATGGTATATTTAGACCAGCGAGGTTGTGGGAGATCCGGGTATAGTACAGACCAGAATTATTCTTTGACTCGGTTGGTGGATGATATCGAAGAGTTAAGGGAGTTTCTTGAAGTCGATACGTGGATATTAATGGGGCATTCCTTCGGAGGCATTCTCGCTGTGATGTATGCGGAACGTTATCCGTATAGAACAAGTGCGCTTATTCTGTCGAATGTCACGCTGGACATGAAGGCTTCCTTTGCTCATCAAATCCAGAAAGGGAGAGAAGTTCTCGGTCTCGTAAAGGAAGATATACCAGCCAATGATTTACTTCCTGCATATCATGCTGTTCAATCGGAACTGTTAATAAGAAATGAATTTTTCCCCTTACAATTCTTTACGATAGCCGATAAGCGTGTGCTGGACGAAGTGGATGAGGAGGGGCCAGCCGGCGATCCGGAATTCCATAGGCACATTTTCACCCAAGAGGAATTCTTTAGGGATTTCCGACCTGTTACTGCATCCCTTCCAATGCCGACACTGATTCTTACTGGAGAGCATGATCACGCCATCGGACCTCATCATCACCGATCTTTCATGTTTTCGAATAGGAGGGTCGCTTCCTTTCCAGTCGGCCATCACCCTTATGTAGAATGTTTGGAGTCTTTTGGAACAGTGATCCATACATTTCTATCTGACTATAAAGGAGGAACGTGATGATGGAAGGCAGTCGTCTGTATCTGCGTCCCATCGAAGATCAGGACATTGATGGAATCTGTCATTCTGTCCAGGATGAAGAGACCCGCTACATGACAGGAAGACGGCGGACATTCACGAAGAAAGAAATCATTGACAGGTACCGGAAGTTTCGGGAGGACTCTTCGAGACGTGATTTCGCGATCTGTCTTCGTGAAGGTGACAGGGTGATTGGAGACCTGGCGATTGTGGATATCGATCAGGATAATCGTAAGGCCGGTTTTCGAATTTCGCTTCACGCCGGAGCCTATCAAAATAAGGGGTATGGGACAGAAGCGGTGAAGCTGGCCGTTCGGTATACGTTTGAAGAATTGGAGCTGAACCGGCTGGAGCTTGAGGTGTATTCGCATAATATCCGAGGTATTAAAGCCTACGTGAAAGCGGGGTTTCAAAAGGAAGGGGTGTGCAGGCAGTCGCTGTTTTGGAACGGCCGCTATTCGGATGAAATACTGATGGCGGTCCTGAAAGACGAATATGTCGTCTGATTCTTAATTAAGGTGGTTGTTCTTATATAAATATCGGAATAGGGAGGAACGGCTATGGGTGCCATAACTGTTGTACTCGTCATCCTGTTGGCGGTGGTCGTCGATTTCTTTTGGTTGGACGTCGACCAGAGGAGATGGGGTTGGATGAAGAACTGGTCGAAGCTGCAAAAAGGTTTGTTCTTTGCCGGCTTTGCGGCTGCAGCTCTGCTTATTTATGCAGGATTAAGCTTGGAGTACATATAAAGAAGGAGGATCACTATGTCCAGACACGTATCACAGGATGAGAAGGCGGAGCTTTATGCGAAATGGAAGGATCGCTTTGATACAAATGCCGAGCGTCACCCGGGCCTTGTGTGGGAACATATCGAGAAAAAGCTCGAAGCGGATGAATCGAAGCTGTGGTCGCTTCGTGAAATGGAGCGCACCGGAGGGGAGCCGGATGTGGTCGGTTATGAAGAAGGGACAGATCGGTATCTTTTCTTTGACTGTTCGCCGGAGAGCCCTAAGGGCAGACGAAGCGTCTGTTACGACAGCGCGGCGCTCGAATCGAGGAAGAAATATAAGCCGGAGACGAGTGCCGTGGATATGGCGGAAGAAATGGGCGTCGAGCTGCTGACGGAAGAGGAATACCGTTCGCTGCAGAAGCTCGGGGAATTCGATAAGAAAACCTCAAGCTGGGTACAGACGCCGGCGGACATCCGTTCTCTCGGCGGAGCGCTGTTCTGCGACTATCGCTATGGGACGGTGTTTCTCTATCACAACGGAGCGGAATCCTATTATGCCGCCCGCGGCTTCCGCTGCCGGCTGCATGTGTGAATCCAGTCTCCGTAAGGAAAGAAGAGGAGGGATCTTTGTTTGATGGTTTGGATGTTGGCACCGATTTATCTCCTTCTTCCACTGGCACTTTTGTTCAATCTATGGAAGACGGATTATGCAGGCAGGAAGCTGCTCGTCCTGGAATGGCTTGCCTGCCTGATGTTTATGAGCTACATATTCTTCCTTGGTCCGTGGGCCATTTATAATCATTATCTGCGCTGGCTCTGGCCGGTATTGTTCCTAGTCGTTTCCTTCTTCGTCTGGCGCAGGTACCCGGGCTTCCGGTGAAAGGACCGAAGAAAAATAAGCCGTACCGCTTTTCCATGGGGATCAGTATCGCTCTCTTTCTCTACTTTGGTGTCATTACCGCCGGCGCTTTGACCGGGTACAGGATGCCGGAACAAGAAAAGGCGGTGGATCTCGCTTTTCCGATGGAGGACGGGGTGTTTACGGTCGGTCACGGCGGGACGAGTACGGCAATCAACTACCACCATGACGTTGCTCCTCAAGCCTA
Source organism: Halobacillus sp. BAB-2008 (assembly GCF_000328325.1). Taxonomy (NCBI): domain Bacteria; kingdom Bacillati; phylum Bacillota; class Bacilli; order Caryophanales; family Bacillaceae; genus Halobacillus; species Halobacillus sp. BAB-2008. The sequence continues at coordinate 13,995 of NZ_ANPF01000081.1, forward strand.
CGCGAATGACATCACCCAGCTCCACTGGTGGGGGATGCGGGCGTCGGGACTGTCTCCGAAGAATTTGAAGAAATACCGCATTTACGGAACCCCTTTGTACAGCCCGTGCAGCGGCGAAGTGACAACGGCCGTCGATCGTTATGACGATCTATCCCCGCAGGAAGATCCGGATGAAGAGGCATCTCCAGCCGGGAACCACGTCATTTTATCCTGTGACGGGACGGAGGTCCATCTTGCTCATATGAAGCCGGGGAGTGTGGAAGTGGAAGAAGGTCAAATGGTCGAAACCGGTGACAGGCTCGGCAGCGTCGGTAATACGGGGAATACGACGGAACCTCATCTGCACATCCACGCGGAGAGAGATGGAGAAGGCGTTCCGATCACGTTTGACGGCAGATTTCTGAAGCGGAACAGTCTGGTTTTCGATTAAAGGACAGGTGGTACAGCGATGAAGAAAAGGAAATGGAAAGCCGTTGGGTTTATTTTGATGATCAGTGCATCGATTGCCGTCGCCTCTAGCTACTATGGGTTTAAAGAGGCAGAATCTTCCTGTGTCAAAAGCGGTGGGACGGTCGTTGAGAAGGATGTCAGCCTGCTTGCGTTTCATTGGAAGCTTTCTTGTGAGCAGGGATAGAGGCGGATCTCCCGCTGTGTAAAAGTATGCCATTGACAATCTCAATCCCTCTATATAAAATAAAAGAAAACGTTTACAACTTTATACCTAGTTGGATTGTTACTGTTCGGCAGGCAAAACCTAAATTGGTACAGAGGACGAATGGGTCTTCTTGCGCTCAATTTAGGTTTTTGTTGTTTTTATGCGTCGCTTAAGGAGGAGGCGGGATATGGAGATCAGGAAGATACTGAACAACAATGTCGTCGTGTCAAACAATGAGGCGGACCAGGAAATTGTCGTGATGGGACGGGGACTCGCATTCAAGAAGAAGGTCGGCGAAGAGGTGGATACATCGAAAATTGAAAAGACGTTCGTGCTGGAGAAACAGGGAACAGCGGACAAGCTGGGACAGCTCTTGCGGGATACGCCGGCGGTTTATTTGGATATTTCCTCGAAAATCATGGACTATGCGCAGTCGCTGCTTCCGTATAAGCTGGACGAGTACTTGTATGTAGCCTTGACGGATCACTTGAGTTTCGCAATCAGCCGGCATGAGCAGGGGATCGAATTGAAGAATCAGCTGTTATGGGAGATCAGGAAGTACTACAAGCAGGAGTTCCAAGTCGCATTGAGAGCGCTTGACATCATCAAAGAGGAGACAGGCATCACGCTTGGGGAGGATGAAGCAGCGTCGATTGCCCTCCACCTCGTAAACAGTCAGCTTTCCAGTGACAACATGGCTTCTGCCGTGCAGGTGACGGAAATGGTCAACAATATTTTGAACATCGTGAAGTATCATTTCAAAATGGAACTCGACGAAGACTCTGTCAATTATGAACGGTTCCTGACCCATCTGCGTTTCTTTGCGGTCAGGTTCGTCCGAAAAGAGAAGCTTGAGGATTCGGTCGATGACTTCCTTTTCGATCAAATCAGACAGAAATATGAGGACGCCTTTGAAGCTACCCGAAAAGTTGCGCTGTATTTGGAGCGCAATTATGAGTGGCTGATCTCGAGGGATGAGCAGGTGTATTTGACCGTCCATATCCACAGGGTCAGTCAAAGGCAGCAGATTTCTTAAAAAAGATTTAATTTTCTGAATGTAATCGTTGACATAAACTCGCGCTCATGCTATCTTTTATTTAACTTAATAACCTTCGAAGGAATGTTACCAAATTTGGGCATAACCTGATCTGCTTCGGAAAAGCGCGCGCTTTCCGAATCGGTTCAGGTTTTTTATTTGCAAAAAATACCTCGGAAAGCAGGGATCGATGATGAAATACGAACAGCTGGCAAGAGACATTATTGCTAACGTCGGCGGTAGAGAAAACGTGTTGAGTGTCGTTCATTGTATTACCCGTCTACGCTTTAAGTTGAAGGATGAAAGCAAAGCCAATACAGAAGTTCTGAAAGATATGGATGATGTCGTAACCGTCATGAAGAGCGGTGGTCAGTATCAAGTCGTCATCGGCAACCAGGTTCCTGATGTGTACAAGGCCGTCGTCGAAGTCGGCGGTTTCGCGGATCAGGCGGTCGTCGAACAAGATGGACCGCGGGAGAAGGAGAGCTTGTTCAACCGCTTCATCGACATCATCGCAAGTATTTTCACCCCGGTGCTCGGCGTGCTTGCTGCAACCGGTATGATCAAAGGTTTCAATGCACTATTCGTCACGTTCGGCTGGCTCGATGAAGCCGGGGGGACCTATCAGATTCTGAATGCCATCGGGGACTGTTTGTTCTACTTCCTGCCGATTTTCCTCGGCTATACAGCCAGTAAAAAATTCGGAGGCACCCCGTTTATCGGCATGGCCATCGGTGCTTCTCTCGTCTATCCGACCCTTTCCGGTCTGACAGCAGGCGACCCGCTCTACACGCTGTTTGCCGGAACGTTGATTGAATCACCGGTTCATATCACTTTTCTAGGTATTCCAGTCATCCTAATGACCTATTCTTCTTCCGTCATTCCGATCATTCTTGCTGCCTATTTCGGCTCACGTGTGGAAAAAGGGTTGAAAAAGGTGATTCCGGATGTCGTGAAAATGTTCTTAGTTCCGTTCTGTACGCTGTTGATCGTCGTACCGCTTACGTTCATGATCATCGGACCGATCGCTACGTGGGCAGGGCAGCTTGTAGGAGCCGCCTCTGTCGGTATTTACAGCTTGAGTCCGATTATCGCCGGAATCTTTATCGGTGGATTATGGCAGGTATTCGTCATGTTCGGCCTGCATTGGGGATTGGTCCCTGTCGCCATCAACAACCTGACAGTGAACGGATCAGATCCGGTGCTTGCCATGATGTTCGCAGCTTCCTTCGCACAGATCGGTGCGGTTCTAGGCGTCTGGTTGAAGACGAGAAACCAGAAGATGAAGACGCTCAGTCTTCCAGCGTTTCTCTCCGGTATTTTCGGTGTCACCGAGCCCGCAATCTATGGAATTACTCTGCCGCTTAAACGGCCGTTCATCATCAGCTGTATCGCAGCCGGCTTCGGCGGGGCGCTCCTTGGGGTATTCGGGTCTCAAACCTTTATTATCGGCGGACTTGGTATCTTCGGTATCCCGTCCTTCATCAGTCCTTCCGGTGGTTTGGATCTAGCATTTTGGGGATCCATCATCGCCGTTGCTGCCGCATTCGTGCTGGGATTCGTGCTCACTTACCTGTTCGGTGGTGTCAATAAACAAGTGAAAGCGGACGGCCCGGAGAAGCAGGGGGCAGTGGAAGCGAAAACGACAGAAGTGAAGGTGGAGAACTTAGTTATTGCCAGTCCGCTGCACGGGGACGTCCTTCCTCTTGAGACGATCAAAGACGCAGCCTTTGCATCCGGAGCGCTTGGAAACGGTGTCGCCATCGAGCCGACGGAAGGAAAGCTGTTCGCTCCCTTCTCCGGGAATGTATCGGCGCTGTTCCCGACGAACCATGCGGTCGGTTTGACAACCGATGACGGGGCGGAAATCCTCATTCACATTGGAATGGATACGGTCAAGCTGAACGGGCGGCACTTCACGAGCCGTGTCGCTCAGGGCGACCGGGTCGAAAAGGGACAGGTGCTGATCGAGTTTGATATCGAGGCGATCAAGGCCGAAGGATTCGCTGTCACGACGCCTGTAGTCGTGACGAACCAGCTTCCCTATCAGCTTGTGACAACGAAGCAGACACAGCTGCAGGCCGGGGATACGTTGATGCAGGCGTAAAGGAGGCGGGAGAGAGGAGGGCGATGTCCCTTTTCTCTCAACATACCAAATGTAAATGCGGCGGAAGCCGGTAAAAAATAATAAAGGGGTAAAGACAATGACAAAACAATCACAAGCATTTCCGGAAGGTTTCTTATGGGGTGGAGCGACAGCGGCCAATCAGATGGAGGGCGGCTTCGGAGAAGGAGAGAAAGGTCTGAATATCGCTGATGTTCTTCCCGGAGGAAAAAAGCGGCTTTCCATCTTAGCCGAGCCTGGGTTCAACTTTGAAATCGATAAAGAAACGTACACGTATCCGAACCATGAAGGCATCGATTTCTACCACCGGTATAAAGAAGATATCGCTCTTTTTGCCGAAATGGGATTCAAGGTCTTCCGGATGTCCATCGCCTGGACGAGAATTTTTCCGAAGGGGGACGAGAAGGATCCGAATGAAGCGGGACTCGCGTTCTATGACCGCGTGTTTGATGAGCTCCATAAGCACGGCATCGAGCCGGTCGTCACCATTTCACACTACGAAATGCCGGTCAACCTCGTCAAGGAGTACGGCGGCTGGCGGAGCCGGGAGGTCGTCACCTTCTTCGAGCGTTATGTCCATGCGATCTTCAATCGGTACAAAGGTAAGGTGAAGTACTGGATGACGTTCAATGAAATCAACAGCGGATTGATGATGCCGATTATGGGTCTCGGATTTTCTATTGAAAAGGAAGAAGACAAGTTCATGCCGACCTTCCAGGCTTTCCACCATCAGTTTGTCGCCTCAAGCCTTGCAGTCAAGGCGTGTCGTGAAATCATGCCGGAGGCGCAGATCGGCTGCATGATCATTTTTGCACCGGTGTATGCGTTTGACAGCAATCCGGAAAACCAGCTGCATGCCCTGCAGGAGGAGCGTTTGTTCAACTATTACTGTGCCGACGTCCAGGTACGCGGGGAATACTCGCCGTTCGTTAAACGCTATTTCGAACAGAACGGCATTGAACTAGATATCAAAGAAGGGGATCTCGAACTGCTGAAGGAACATACGGTCGATTACATCGGCTTCAGTTACTATATGTCGCGGACGGAGAAGAAGCATAAGTCTGCGGAGGATAATGTCCACGGCAACATACTTTCCGGGGTGAAGAATCCGTTCCTCGAAGCGAGCGACTGGGGATGGGAGATCGACCCGATCGGTCTGCGTGTCTCGTTGAATAAATTGTATGAACGGTATGAGGTGCCGTTGTTCATCGTAGAAAACGGACTTGGAGCCTACGATGAAATCGAAGCGGACGGATCGATTCAGGATGATTACCGGATCGATTACTTGAAGAAGCATGTGGAAGCGATGCGTGCGGCGGTCAACGAAGACGGTGTCGACTTGATGGGTTACACGAGCTGGGGATGTATCGATCTTGTCAGTGCATCGACAGGGGAAATGTCGAAGCGTTACGGCTATATCTATGTCGACAAACACGATGATGGAAGCGGGACGCTGGAGAGGCGCCGGAAGAAGTCCTTCTACTGGTACCAGAAGGTGATCGAAACAAACGGCGCGGAACTGTCTCTTTCCACACCCGTCGAATCATAAGAGGAAGGACACATCCAACCGGGTGTGTCCTTTTCACATGCGCCTATCGTTTTTATCCTTGCGTTTGCTTGTGGAGAACATTTCCAATCTGGTACACTTTAAGCAACCGCATCATTTGTGTCCGGAGGTGAGCCGATGTTGATGAAGCTTTGTTTTATGCTTTCCGCTTTATCCATCCCGTTGTCGATGACGGTGGATCAGGCAGGGTGGGGATTGATTGTTTCCTTGTTTTTCCTTTTGAGCGCAGCCTTCTTCAGTAAACCGAGGTTTGCGGATCATCCAAATGTATAGTGGATTCACAGCAAAACGCCTGTCAGGTCATTCCTGACAGGCGTTCAACTTGTTGAAGAAACACTTTTCATAAGGAGTGAGCGGGCTCCGTGGAATCGAGCGCTTTCCGTGGGGTGGCCGGTGAGCCTTCTCATCGCTTTGCTCTTCCGGGGTCTCACCTGTGCCACTATTCCCACAGGAGTCTGCTCGATTCCCCTCCGCCCTTTGTCCAAATGTCTTTCTTTTGTTTTCTTCCAATCGTCTATAGTTTTTAATGGTTGATCGGAATGTTTATGCTTTCCGTCCATAGCGAAGGGTTTCTCGACACCCTGAAACGCCTGTCAGGTCATCCTTGACAGGCGTTTCCTTTTGATCAAGTGACTGGCAGGTTCTCCTTCTTCCATTGGTGGAAGCCGCCTGTAACGTTAATGACTTCATACCCTTTGTTCAAGAGGATGCTTGCTGCAACAGCGGATCGTTTTCCCGAGGCGCAGTGGACGGCCACTTTATTTCCGGGAAGGTGCAGTTCTGTTTCCGGCAGCTGCGGAAGAGGAACGTGCTCGGCGCCTGGAATATGGCTTTCGTTCCATTCATGGTCGTAGCGGACGTCCAGAACCGGGATATCTCTTTTTGCCACTTCCTTCGGTAATTCGTTCGTATAGGAGCGGGGTGCTTCGGTTTTAGAAAGGGCAGACAGGGAAAACAGCCCTTTCAGGCGGTCCATCCCCATACTTGAAAGAACGCTCCGGATTTCCTGGAATTGAGGAGGGTCGGCGATGATGTAGATGTCTTTCTCATAATCGGCAAGTCTTCCCATCCATTCGGCGAAAACGTCCGGGAACGGCAGGTTGATCGTGCCGGGAAGGTGTCGGTTGGCATAATCGAAGGCGTTCCGTGTGTCGATGACCATCGCATTCCTGGACGCAGCGAGCCTTGCCATGTCTTCCGCTTTTCTTTCCATTTCTACGCTGGGGTTCACGTCGGACAGAGGTGTCATGCCGGTCGGGTTGACTTGTTTCATTTTCGTAAAGTAGGCGGGCGGTTCCGTCTGCCCCTCAAGGAGGAAGGAGAGGAATGCTTCTTCCTCTTCGAATTGGAAGGCAGGATTGTATAACTTCTCATATCCGACGGTGCTTGTCGGCACAGCTCCGAGCGACTTCCCGCAGGCGCTTCCTGCTCCGTGGCCCGGCCATATTTGAATATAGTCTTCATAGTTCTTGAAAGCTTCGAGGGACCGGAACATCTGCCTCGCTCCATTTTCCGTCGAGTTCTTGACACCGGCCGACTTCTCAAGTAAGTCCGGTCTGCCGACATCACCCACGAATACGAAGTCGCCTGTGAATACACCGATCGGCTTGTCCGCTGCGGCACCGTCGGTCAATTCAAAAGACATGTGCTCCGGCGTATGACCCGGTGTATGGATTGCTTTTATCTGTACATTCCCGAGAGTGATGGTTTCCCCATCTTTTAATCCGTGCGTTGGTAACGAGGAAGGAAGCTCGTAGCCGCCGTTATCGGCTCCTTCCGTGGAGTGATAGATGGTCGCTCCTGTCCTTCGTGCAAGTTCCGTCACTCCGGAAACGAAGTCGGCATGGATATGGGTTTCAAACGCCTTCGTCAGGGTGTAGCCCTCCCGGCGTGCCGTCTCCAAATATACGTTAATGTTTCTGGATGGATCAATGATGGCAGCTTCCCCGGAAGCCTGGCAGCCGACCATATAAGAAGCCTGGGCCAGATGGCGATCATAGAAATACTTCAAATACATACATAGTCCTCCTAACGAATTGGAAATTTATAGGTATACTCATACTATATACCCGTTTAGGTATAAAGTGAATCGGTTATTTACAAAATGTATCCGTTATCAAACGGACGGAACTATCTATCTTATTGGAGGAGGAATAGAAATGGAACGAGAACAAATGGAGCAGGAAGAAACGTATCACCTGCCGAGGATCGGCGAGAAAGCACCAGACTTCAAGGCGCAGACGACACACGGGGAGCTGTCCTTAGGCGACTTCGCCGGAAAATGGTTGATCCTGTTTTCCCATCCATCTGACTTTACCCCGGTGTGCACGACAGAATTCGTCGCGTTCCAATCGATTTATGGTTCTCTAAGGGACAAGGGAGTAGAGCTTCTCGGGCTGAGCGTCGACAGTGTTTCCTCCCACATCGCATGGATTCAGAATATAGAAAAGAACTTCGACACGACGATCGAATTTCCCGTCATTGCGGATCTTGATCAGTCGGTGGCACAGAAATTCGGAATGATCATGCCGGAAAGTGATGGAACCGAAACCTCCCGGGCGGTTTTTGTCATCGATGATCAGCAGATCGTCCGCTCTGTCATCTATTATCCGCTGACAACGGGGAGGAATATGCAGGAAATCGTCCGGCTCGTCGAAGCGCTGAAGGTCACGGATGAACACGGCGTGTCGACACCGGCGGACTGGCAGCAGGGGGATCAGGTCATCGCTTCTCCCCCGAAGACGACAAAGGCGGCGAAAGAACGCTTGAACGATCCGGATTATGATTGCGTGGACTGGTATTTCTGTAAACAAGATCTTTGAGGCAAGGGGCTGCTTAAGCAGCCTTTTTCATTTGGAGATTTATTATACTGGGGGGAGCGGAATATCTTGTCCGGCTGCATCCGATCTGATTTGCGATTCGGCGTTTATGGGTCGATAAAAATCCTTTTTTCAGCAGAATGAAGGTCTTGGAAGGAGGTACATCCGTTCATAAAGGAAGGTTGTCCTCGCTCAAAGAAGAACGACAGCTGAAGAGAGCTATCGGTTTTATTGCTTCCTGGATGGCTGTTTGTAATAATTGGAAGAGGAGGGGGGAGCGTATGAAAACGACTTCGGTATTTCTGGAAATGATCCGGCTGTTGATTCTGCTTTTCCTTATCGCCGGAATAGGGTTTACCGCGGTGAACGGAGTCTTCCGAAGCTTCGGGATCGACGTGGCAGAGACGCCGGGAGGCACAGCCTTACCCTTGTCGATGCTGATCCTGTACTTCGTCTTGTACCGGAACAAACTCCAGTTCACCGGTTATTATCAGGGGAAGGGGCGGATGAAGTTGAAGCGGCCGATTACCTTGTTACTCGTGAGTACTTCCATTTTCCTGATTGTCCTTGCACCTTTTCTCCACTGAGAAGGTGCTTTTTTTATTGCTTATTTATTGGAAAAAAGATACAATGGCGTAATATTTATCTTTAAAGGGGGAAACGCGGATGCGGCAGGAAGAAGCGGTGCAGGATATCACAGCAAGTCTGAAAAAAGATCCGGCTGTCCGGAGCATTTTTCTGAAAGGATCGATGGGGCGGAACGATCACGATGCCTACTCGGATATTGATTTGTACTGCATGGTCGAAGAAAAGGAGGAACAAGCGTTTTTGAAAAGGCGGATCGACCATTTGAAGGCGTATAAAGAACTGATTTTCACAGACGACATCTTCATCATCGCCCCGCAGATCATAGGTGTCTATGAGGATCATTTACATATCGACCTGTTTACCGTCACAGAAGCGACGTTTCAGAATAAGGATTACCCACGGTCTTATACGACCCGGATGGTATCATGGATCCATTTCGAACGGAAGGGAAGTTGACGCTTACCAAAACCGCTTTAACGGAACATATGCTGGATGTGTCCTGGTTCTTATTTCAATATTGGAAAGCAGCCGCGCGAGGCAGTGCCGTATGGGCGGTGGAAATGCTCCGGCACGTCATGAGAAACCTTGCGAACGTGCTGCTTTATAAATATGAACCGGATCGTTCCGTGCTAGGATTGAAGGCATTACCGAAACATCTGCCGGAGGATAAGCGTTTCCGCATCGAAGCCATTTATGAATGGATGACACCATCCCTTCACCGGAAAGCGGCGCGGGAGATTTTGCTGCTTCTAAAGGAAGAAGGCGATTGGATCCGTCACGTATTTTCGGAAGAGGAGAAAGCGGTCGAATTCATGGAGAGCGTGGTAGTGCTGTTATCGGAAGAACCCGGGATAGAAAGGAACGGGGAGCTTCCCATTATACGCGGGAATAGATGAAGACCGAATCGGACGGAATAAGCGCACCGTCCGCCCATGGTATTGTAATGAAAGTTTTCGAATCGAACCTGTCTCCTGTCTGTTGAAAACAGACACGCCATCTCCCGCTCTTCCTTTTCTAACTGCATAAAAAAAGCAGCGAGGTGTGAGAATAACAGGGAAAAGGCGGTGAAGACATGGACATTATCATAGCTCTGATCCCTGCGTTGATGTGGGGAAGTATTCTGCTTGTTGCAAGCAAGCTTGGGGGAGGCCCTGAAGAACAGGTGGTCGGAACGACGTTCGGAGCGCTGGTATTCGCGATCGGAGCGCTCTTCTTCATTTCTCCGGACTATACGGGAACAGCCATCATTATCAGCTTTATATCCGGTCTTCTTTGGTCGCTTGGCCAGATGAATCAGTTCAAAGCCGTTACCCATCTCGGCGTATCAAAAACGCTCCCGATTTCGACAGGTCTCCAACTTGTCGGTACCTCGCTGTTCGGCGTCCTCGTCTTCGGGGAATGGTCGACGACGATGAAGTTGATTATCGGCATATCGGCACTCGTTCTGATCATTATCGGTGTCGTTTTCACTTCCTACCAGCAGAAAGAAGAGAACGATGATGGTGGAAAGAGCCCGCTTGCCAAAGGAGTCCCGATCCTGCTTATTTCGACCGTCGGCTATGTCGGCTACGTCGTCATCATCCGTTGGTTCTCCATCGACGGATGGACCGCCCTGCTTCCACAGGCGGTCGGTATGGTGATCGGCGCGGTGCTTTTAAGTATTAAAGAAAAACCGTACAGCAAATATACGATAAGGAACTTCATTCCAGGCCTGATGTGGGCGACAGGAAACCTGGCCCTGCTGCTTTCGATTCCGCGCGTCGGAACGGCGACGAGCTTTTCCTTGTCCCAGACAGGGATCATCATTTCAACCCTCGGCGGTATCTTCCTCCTCGGAGAGAAGAAAACGAAGCGCCAGATCGTCTTCGTCATCGTCGGCTGTGTGCTGATCATTATCGGTGGAGTCATGCTCGGCTTCACGAAAAAATAGGAGGGTGTCATCCATGTATGAAGATTTGCAGGGAAAAGTAGCCGTTGTCACAGGTGCGTCATCCGGACTCGGCAAAGCGATTGCTGTCCGGTTCGGACAAGAGAAAATGAACGTCATCGTCAATTACTTGAATAATCCGGACGAAGCGGAGGAGGTCGTCACCGCGATCAAACATGCAGGCGGAGACGCAGCCGCTGTCCAAGGGGACGTTTCCAAGGAAGCGGATGTCGCTGGGTTGATTGAGGCCGCCCATGACCGTTTCGGGACGCTGGATGTCATGATGAACAATGCCGGTATTCAGAAGGAAATCGAGTCCCATACGATGTCGCTTTCCGATTACGAAAAGGTGATATCGGTCAATTTGTCCGGCACCTTCCTTGGTTCCACAAAGGCGATCGCTTATATGCTCGATCACGGCATCAAGGGCTGTGTCATCAATATGTCGAGCGTCCATGAAGTGATTCCATGGCCGCATTTCGTTCATTATGCATCCAGTAAAGGCGGCATCAAGATGCTTACGCAGACGCTCGCCCTTGAGTATGCAGCGAAAGGAATCCGCGTCAACAATATCGGTCCCGGTGCCATTAATACACCGATCAATGCAGAGAAGTTCGCCGATGAGGAAGCAAAGCAGGAGGTCCTTTCCATGATTCCGATGAAGGAGATCGGTGAGCCGGAGCAGGTCGCTTCCATCGCTGCGTTCCTCGCTTCCGAGCAGGCAGGCTATGTTACAGGAACGACGCTGTTTGTTGACGGGGGAATGAAGCTCTATCCATCTTTCCGTGCCGGGAAGGGGTAAAAAGGAAAAGGATCGTCCTGTCGGGGCGGTCTTTTTGTCAGAGGATGATCAGGTAATCCGTTGCGGAGTCCACAGTCCGGTGAAAGCCTCCTATATTGTCATCGAGGATAGATGATCCTAAGGAAGGGGAAACGGCTTTCTTGTCGAATAGAATCCATAGCATCTATTTAATCAGGGAGGCGTTCTTATGTTCCAAAAGCTCGGACAGGTGATGGTGTATGTGGAAGATCAGGATAGGGCTGTCGATTTTTGGAAAGAGAAGCTGGGATTTCACGTACGTTCGGAGGAAAAGGAAAGCGGGATGCGCTGGATCGAGTTGGTGCCGGAAGAAACATCGGAAACAAGCATCGTTCTTCATGACAAAGCCTTTGTCCAAAAGATGGATCCGGAGATGAATCTCGGTACCCCGTCGCTGATGTTCTTCACGGACGACCTTGATCACCTGTACGGAACGATGCAGAAGCGTGGTGTAACGGTCGGGGATGTAGTCGACATGCCCGGCGGCCGCGTGTTCAACTTTGCAGATGACGAAGGACAGTATTTCGCAGTTATGGAACAGAAAAAGTAAGTCTATAGAAAAAGCCGGATCACTCCGGCTTTTTTTGTGTCGTACCTTTTTTCTGTGATACATTAAAAAGAGAAAGAGGATAGACAGGAGGCAGCATATATGGACAGCATTATTTTTGACTTGGACGGAACCATTTGGGATCCGATTGATACGGTGCTCGATGCTTGGAACAAAGCACTGGAGCAGGACGACAGGATCGATACGACATTCACCCGTGCCGACCTGGAAGGGGTTATGGGACTTCAGGTGAAGGAAATGAGTGCAAAACTTATGCCGGAGCTTAAGGAAGCCGATCGTCTGGACATCATGGACCGCTGCTTCGAGCTTGAAGAAGAGCAGATCCGGAAGCAGGGAGGAGCTCTTTTTCCGCAGGTGGAAGAAGTGTTGGATCGGCTTTCTGATACCTATGATCTGTTTATCGTCAGCAACTGCCAGGACGGCTACATCGAGTCCTTCTATGAATATCACAAACTCGAACGCTACTTTAAAGATTATGAAAATCCGGGCCGGACGGGGTTGTCAAAAGGCGAAAATATCAAGCTGGTGATCGACCGCAACAACCTTGATGACCCGGTGTACGTGGGGGATACGAACGGGGATGAGAAGGCGGCGTCGGATGCCGGCATCCCGTTTGTGTACGCGGCCTATGGTTTCGGTGAAGTCGAAGGATATGATAAGAAGATCGAAGCATTTAAGGATCTGGAACAGCTGTTCTAATATTTGTTTAAAGATAGGATGAATGTACGTTTTGTTTGTTATGTATCTCGGAATGTCTGCCGGTATGAACGTCATGACCGGTGTTCCTATAGCCATCGCTTTATTTGCCATCATCACAGCTAATGTAGCGGAACGTTCGATCATTACGAAGCGGTCGAATAAGTATCTGTTTCTCGGAGTCAGTATCATCTACAGCCTCGTTGTTCCTTTCATCGCAGAACCGGTGATGGTGGAGGCTTCCCACGGGGAATCTCCGGGGTACTTCCGCTTCCTGCTGTTTCTGATTGTGCTTGGTTTTGTATTTGTACAAATCATTGGATATGACCTGTTAAATCGCGTGACGGAAGACGAATGAGGCGTGAAAGAGGAAGGTGGACGTAAGAATTAAAGGCTGTCTATATGGACAGCCTTTTTTTCGTCAGGCGGTGATATCCTTTTCCTTCTCGTACGTGACGATGCTTGGAAGGAGAAACGAAATAAAGAAGAAATAAAGCACGAGAGCGGCTGTGAATACAGCAGAGGAATGGAGTAAGGGAACAAAATTCTACAAGATCGGGCAGGAATTGCATCGATACTTAGAGAAACAAGAACGTATATCCTGTGTGCGGAGGGGAGGTCGTTTTGTCAGCTGGTAAGAATCATCCTTTGTAATGGAGGGATTAAAGATGGCTTTACAGGCTAAACAGACGTATCTGAATCTACCTGTCAAAGATCTGGATAAATCCATGCGTTTCTTCAAGGAATTGGGGTTTGACTTTCATACCGATTATACGGACGACAAAGCAGCCTGTCTGATTATCAACGAACGGACGTTTCTCATGCTGTTGGTTAACGACATGTTTGATACGTTCACGAATAAGGAGCGGGCAGACACGGCGAAACAGACGGAAATGATCATCGCCGTTTCCACCGATTCGCGGAAACAGGTCGATGACATCGTGAACAAAGCGCTGGAAGCCGGCGGGAAACCATCGAATGAACCATTTGATCACGGGTTCATGTACGGGTGGAGCTTCCAGGACCTTGACGGTCACCTTTGGGAAGTGATGTACATGGAAGAGAACGCGAATGAAGAGGCCGCAGGGTAAGAAAAAAAGACGGAAGAGGCGTGCATTCCTCTTCCGTCTTTATGTTATCGATTGTGTTTTTCGTTGTCTTTCATATTGCCGATGCCTTCCTGCATGCTGCCTTTCGTTTTGTCTTTCTTGCCTTCGCGCTGCATTTTCGGGTCGTCTTTGGCATTACCTACCTGGTCTTTCACTTCCCCTTTGACTTTGTTGACAGCACCTTTCACTTTATCGCTGAGTCCTTTGTTATCTGCCATTTCGAACACTCCTTATGATAAAAGTGGTTGCAGAGTACTTGTACCCGCTGTGTACTTCCTGAAACATGGGAATGGTTTTGGAGGAAAGCTTTTACATGAAATGACGGCTGTGCTATAGTGGTTCTAACTTATGAAGAAGGGATGATGGGTGGCCGATGAAAAACTAATCTTATGTTCCAAAGTCTGAAATCGAAACATTTCATGCTTACGAATCTAGGATTAGTCTGCCCATTTTCCATAGCGACAGGAGCTGTTCCCACGGGAAGGCTTTGTTTGTTGTTGTTTTCGTGCGGCTAATCCTTCCAGGAATCTGGGAGGATTTTTTGTTCTCCTGGAAAAGAGAGGATCGGATGTTTATGAACGAACACGTGAGAATAAGGGACGTCGATGCGGCAACGAATGAGAAAGTGATTTTGAAGGGAGCGGCTGCGACCTGTCATAAGGGAGACGTCATCGGCATCATCGGGCCGAACGGCTGCGGGAAGTCGACGCTGCTCCGCTTGATTTCGGGATGTTTGAATCCAGGCAGAGGGCGGATAGAAATCCTAGGCCGTTCCGTGAGGCTGCTTGAACAAGAGGTGGAGACTTTTCCAACGGAACCAAAGCTGCCGGAGGAGAAGCGGCTGCGTAATAAGTGGCAGGTTCCAGACGGTACGTTCACTTCTCTCAGCGGCGGAGAAAAGTTGAAAGCGCGACTGGCCCGGGCTTTCGCTCAAGGATCTGATCTGCTCTTGTTGGATGAGCCGACAAATCACTTGGATGAAGCCGGTATGGAAGCGCTCCTTCAGGAAGTGAAGCGCTACAAGGGCACGATTCTGCTTGTTTCCCACGACCGTCGTTTTCTCGATGAAGCTGTTTCGAAAATCTGGTCGATCGAGAACAAAGGGATTGTCGAGAACGTCGGGAACTATTCGGCGTACATGGAGGTCCGGGAACAGCGGAAACGGACGGAGCAGCGGGCGGTCGCGAAACAACAGAAGATGGTCGAGCAGATCGAAGGCCAGATGAAGGAACTGGCATCGTGGTCGAAGAAAGCGCACGATGCCTCCACAAAGAAGGAAGGCTACAAAGAGTACTACCGGAAAAAGGCCAAGCGGACGGATAAACAGGTGAAATCGAAACAGAAGCGTTTGGAGAAGGAACTGGATAAGCATACGATCGACCGGTTAGAGGAGGAGAAAGACATCCGATTCTCCTTAAAGACGAAAGATAAAACGGGCAGACGTTTCGTGGAAGCGAAAGGGTTGACGAAGCGGTTCGGTGACCGGATATTGTTTGAGGATGTCCACTTTACCATTCAGCACGGGGAAAAAATCGGGCTCGCAGGGCCAAATGGCAGCGGGAAGACGACACTGTTGAACATCATCCTTGGCAGGGAGACAGCAGAAGGAGACGTGTGGATTTCGCCGGCTGCCAACGTCGGTGTTCTTACCCAGCAGGTTTTCGATTTACCATTGGACGAAACTCCCGCCCGCTACTTTTATCAGGAATCGTTTGAAGCGAGAGGGAAAGTGCGGACGTTGATGGATCAATTGGGCTTCACGGATGATCAGTGGAAAGAGAAGTTCAAGGATATGAGCATGGGGGAGCGTGTAAAGTGCAAACTGATGGTTCACTTACTGGATGGGAAAGATGTGCTCATCCTTGATGAACCGACGAACCACCTGGACCTCCCCTCCAGAGAACAGCTGGAGAAGACGCTCGCTCTTTATGAAGGGACGCTGATCGTCGTATCCCACGACCGCTATTTCATGGAGAAGACGACTGACACAACATGGTCGTTGGCAGGCCGTAAGATCAGAAAGGGAACCAGGGTAAAACCCGTGGAGGAATCAGAAGCGATGCGGATGCGTCTGGAAACGGAACGGCAGGAAGTGCTCGGGAAATTGAGCTTCCTCCTGCCGGGTGATGATGCGTATCAGGAACTGGACGCTAAGTTCAAGGAACTGACACGATTGATCCATCAACAGGAAAATAAAGGGAAGGGCGGAGAGCCCTTCCCTTTTTCGTAATCTTATTTCCTTAGAGTTGCCAAGATGGTCGCGGGGGATGTCGTAAACAGGATGTAGGTTTCCTTTGTCGTCTTCATAACGATTCTATCTGTCGTGGCAGATGGGAAACCGATGCGCACCGCGTCGGCGGGTCCTCCGCCGTACGTTTCATCCTGATAGATGTCAAGAATGTCTTCAGCAGGTATGTCCACCTTGAAAAACTGCCAGCGGATTTTGATGGTCCTTCCTGTATGTTTCACACGTACCTCGAACATGTCCTGCCTCCTTTTTCATAAACGGACTTCGCTCCTCTTTACGATGGTAGGAACGATTTCGTTTCAGAAGAATTCGGGTCTGTTTAGGAAAGCATCAATTTAATGGAAAATAGCGCTGCCGAATGACACGGTCCAAATCGTTAGAAAATGATAGCTGGGGATGCGGTTTTGTGGCATGATGGATAAAAAGTAGAGGAGAGATAGGAATGGCTTTGTCTAAAAGATTGGAGCCGCTTGAGGCTGTGAAACGGATAATAGACGAGAGGTTCCCCGCCTGTGATGCGGCGATCGTTGCCGGGAGTGTCATCCGAGGGGAAGGGACGGCGACGTCGGACCTTGATATCGTCCTGTTTGAGCGGGAAAGACAGGCCTCTTATCGCACATCCTTCTTTGCATACGGATGGCCGATGGAAGTGTTCGTGCACAGTTTCCTTTCTTATGAAAATTATTTCGAAAGCGACAGGGAAAGAGGACAGCCGAGCCTGCAGCAAATGGTTTCGGAAGGGACGATCGTGCGGGATGCTCCTGAACTAAAACGTATCCGGGAGGAAGCGAAACAGGTGCTCTTGGAAGGACCGGACCTGTGGAGTGAATCGATAATCAGGGAGAAGCGATATTTTATTACCGATCTGCTGGAAGACTTCATAGGGTGTTCCTCCAGGGACGAAGGAATATTCATTGCCGGATCCTTGGCAGAGCGGACGGGAGATTTTATTTTACGGACGAATAAGTGCTGGAGCGGGTCTTCCAAGTGGCTGCTGCGGGCTCTTAAGAGACATGACCCAACCATAGCTGGACAATTTAGTGACGCCTTTGACCGCTATTATCGGAATGGAGAAAAAGAATCAGTCATTCAATTGGTGGATGAAGCGATGGTTCCGCACGGCGGAAGGTTGTTCGAAGGCTTTTCGATTGGGAAAGACACATGAATAGGATAAGAATGGAGACAGCAGGGAATGATCACTGGTGTCTTTTTTTGTATAAAATATTTTGAAAATTATAACAAATTATCGTATGATAGAGTTTACCTTCTTATTCGATTGGAAGGAAGTGGTTATCTCAGTCGCTGTTCACTATAGTGGGAACGATTTCAGTAAGTCTGATGGAAAGCCTTTCGGGAGGACAAACCATAAAATTAAAAGGTGGAGATGGGATATGAGTTTTCAAATCGAGGAAGCTACGATTGCATCGATCCATACAGCCATGATGAACAAGGAATTGACGTGCAGGGAGCTTGTTGAGATGTATGTGCAGCGAATTCACGATTATGACCAGAACGGCCCGGAAATCAACGCCATAGTCGACGTGAACATGAAGGTGATGGAGGAAGCTGATGAACTCGACACCTACCTTGCCGCTGCCGGTAAATTGAAGGGGCCGCTGCACGGGATCCCCATTCTCGTCAAAGACCAGATTGATACCAAAGGCATCCGTACGACCTATGGATCTGAAGTGTTCGATGAGCATATCCCTGATGAGGATGCCGAGATTATTAAGAAGCTGAAGCAGGACGGGGCTATTGTATTGGCGAAAACCCTGCTGCCTGATTTCGCCGCTTCCTTCTTCGCTTGTTCTTCCTCCGGCGGGGAAACGAAGAACCCGTATGCACTGGACAGGGATGCGGGTGGGTCGAGCAGCGGCAGTGCCGCCGGTGTTGCCGCGAATTTCGGGGCGGTAGCGATAGGGGAAGACACGGCGGGATCGATTCGTCTTCCTGCTTCCTTCAATAATATATTCGGTGTACGCGTAACGACAGGACTGATCAGCCGTCATGGATTATCGTCCCTGGTCCACTTCCAAGATACACCCGGGCCGATGACGCGGACGGTAAAAGATGCCGCCATCCTGCTCGATACAATGGTCGGGTATGATCCGAAAGATCCTTACACCACTGCTGTTCTTCAGGCAAAGGATGCAGGTACCTACACCGAGCAGCTATCGGCGGAAGGATTGAACGGAGCCCGCATTGGAATATTACGGGAAGCGTTTGGGCCGGAAGGAAACCCGGATTGTGCGGCAGTAAACGAGGTAGCAGTCGCTGCCATTGCTGCTATGGAAGAAAACGGAGCGGAAGTGATTGATCCTGTATCCATCCCTGATTTGGAGAAGTATACGATGGAAACGGCACTGTATCATATTCAGTCCAAATATGATATTAATCAATTTTTGGAGACGAAAGGCGAAGTTACTTTGGAGGAGATTTATGAAAAAGGTCAATATCACCGGCTGCTTGATTTATTCCATGCGGTCATGACAGGGCCGGATCGTCCTGAAGAAAATCCGCTGTATTATAAGCAGCGTCACTTACAGGAAGTTTTCAGGCGAGAGATCGAGAACGTGCTCGCTCTTCATGATTTGGATGCGCTTGCTTTCCCGGATGTCCAAGTACTACCGCCGACGAGAGATGAGTTGGACAGTGGCAAGTGGATGAAAGAAATATTCCCTACCAACACCCTCATTTCCTCTCAGACCGGTCTTCCATCCTTGTCTATGCCAGCTGGTTTCACACAGGACGGCATTCCTGTAGGCATCCAACTTCTGGGACGGTCCTACGATGAAGCTACGTTATTAACGCTCGCCTATGGGTATGAACAAAAAGTCAGACCGAGGAAATCTCCGGCACTGGATCTTGTTTCTATGGATGAAAAGCAGGTATAAAGCCTGCTTTTTTTGTTTTCAGAATGAATTCGTTTACCGATCTGCTTTCGTTCCCCCCTCTTTCCTGCCCTCCTGATTGTTTGGACATATTACTTACATAGAAGCCGGGATGTTTTTATAATGGAGGTTTAAAGGTTTAGGAGGGGTAAGATGGAGTACCCGTACGAGCAGGTGATGATGGAAAGAGAAACACAAATTTTCATGCTTATGCCTTCCGTGGAATACATATCGATGCATTGGCATGATCGACTGGAACTAATATTGGTGTTGGATGGGAACGTGCGTCTTACCGTCGAGAAGGATGTCTACGATTTGCAGACGCTTGACCTGGTAGTTGTCAACGCTGATGAAATCCATGGAGTAGAAGCACGAGGACATAACCGCCTGATCATTATGCAGATACCTGTGAAATTCTTGGAATCTGTGGACCCGGACGCTGCAAAGGAATGTTTTATGCGGTTCCTTTCAGCAGAAGGGGATGTAACGAGCGCGGACAAAATAAGAAAGAGAATGATTGAAATGTTGATTCTGGCTGATAAGAATAAACCGTTTGATCATATTAAGATTCATTCCTTATGTTTGGATATACTCTACCTATTGTTGAAGGGTTTCAGGACGTCATCGAATAGAGGATGCTTCGGGAAAAAGAAAAACGATCGTTCACGTCTTAACCGTATGATTCAATATATCCAGGACCACTTTTCCTATCCGATTACATTAGCAGATCTTGCGAAACAGGAAGGGCTGAGCCGGTCTTATGTGTCCAGATATTTTCGCAAGCACATGGGGATATCATTCATGTCCTATTTGAAGGGAGTGCGCTTGGAACATGCATTGCGCATGCTGATCGGGTCGGATTGGTCTATCACAGATATTGCACTCCAATCCGGTTTCTCGAATCTGACCACTTTCCATAATCTGTTCAAAACTACCTTCCATAAAACTCCCCACCAATATCGTAAACAAGCCCGGTCACATCAACCTCCGAAGGTTCAACAAAGCGGTGGCCGGATGTACCATTATGAGGAACAGGTGGATATAGACGTATTGGAAAAGGTATATGCACAACTGGCAAATGACAAGGATTGATAGGGTTTATGTCACGAAACGGGATGTTTCCACAAGAGGTCCAGTATACAATATAGAAGGTGTTCAAACGAAGATTAGTAGGAAGAAGGTCATTCTATGTCACAATTACCAATTACGCGTGTTCTTATAGTCGGCGGAGGCATCGGTGGACTGGCGACGGCCATCGCCCTCGGAAAACTGGGGATAAAAACAGAAATAGCCGAAGTGAAACAAGATTGGCAGGTGTATGGAGTCGGTATTTTCCAGCCGCCGAATGCACTCCGTGCGTTAAATGAATTAAATGTAGCGAAACGGTGTCTGGAAGAAGGTTATTCATTTGAAGGAATGGCCTACTGCGATGCGGAAGGAAACCGATTCGCAGAACCGGAATCTCCTAAAATTGCAGGGTACCCCGGTCTGAATGTCATCTCCAGAAAAAACTCCATGATCTTCTTCTTGAAGAGGCATTGTCTTACGACACGACAATGCGAATGGGGACAACAGTTGAATCTTTCAACCATATAGAGCAAGGGGTATCTGTACAGCTTTCGGACGGGACTGTACAAACCTATGATCTCGTCATTGGCGCAGACGGAGCGAATTCCAGAATGAGAGACTTGTTATTCGGACCGATCGAAAAGTCTTACGTCGGTCAGGCTGTATGGAGATACAAACTGCCTCGATTGGAAGGTGTGGAAACGAGTATCCTGTATTATGGTGAAAAGGCAAAAGCCGGCTTGGTTCCGATGTCGGAACAGGAAATGTACCTGTTACTAACGACGTCTGAACCAGGGAATCCGAGAATGCCGGAAGATCGCCTTCATGAGTTATTATTGGACAGGATCGATGGTTTCGGTGGACAAGTGGCTGCCATCAAGCCATGGATTACCGATCCTGATGCTGTCGTTTACCGTCCAATCTTTGATCATATGCTGCAAAGTCCGTGGTATGAAGGCTCTGTCCTATTAATAGGAGATGCTGCTCACTGTACGACTCCTCATCTTGGTCAAGGGGCAGCGCTCGCAGTCGAGGATGCCGTCGTCTTAGCGGAGTTGATCAAGGAGCATGAGGATGTTCATACCATCATGCAGGCGTTTATGAATCGCAGGTATGATCGCTCGCGCTATCTTTTGGACCACTCTCATCAGCTGGCGGAGTGGGAATTGATGGAATGGGCGGGGACACTTCCAGAACATACGGATGTGGCCGCTTATTCTTATGAAACGTTGAAGAAGATGAATGAAGCTATTTAACTCTGCGCACCCCTGAAGCAGGCAGCCTCCTGGTTCAGGGGTGCTTTTATCTGCTCCCATTCCGTTCACGCTGTGTTATATTGAGAGTATCACAGTAGTGGATTTTTATGTAAATTCAAGGTGACGTCACTGATTATTTCGGCGAAAGCTATTATCTTCAACCGACCAATATCATAGGATGGTAGAAAGCAATGATAATGGAGAGGCAGGGGATCTGTTTGAAAAAGTATGTGTGGATCGGCATCGGGTTACTTGCGGCCGTTGGGTTAAGCTTATTCGGCTATTTTGCCGTCGCCGGATCCGAAGCGGAACCGGCACCTGTCAAATGGGAAGGGGAAGTGACGCAGGAAGAGAAGGAGAAGGTAGGGAAGGTGATCGATGACGTTCTCCAAAAAGATTTTTCTGAGAATATTGAGTGGATCACATATCAGCCTGATCAGGAGGCGCTTGTCGTACAAACGACTTTTCAAAAGTCGGACGTGCAGGAAGCATTGGCATTCGATGAAGCGGTCCTTAAGAAAGCAGGAGACAAAAAGAAGGGGCGGTCGTATCAGCTCATTTTGAATTACGACAACGGCGTCCCTTTCTCGACAGCTGTCATCCATAAGGACTGAGAAAAGGGGGAAGGGCATGGAAACAGCTTTAGAAAAGCATTTGTATCAGCTGGAAACCAAACTGCTGGAGGGAGAGGTGCGGAAATCGGCCACATCTCTAAACGAGCTGCTGGCGGATGATTTCCTGGAATTTTCGAGCACAGGAAAAGCGTACGGGAAAGAGCACGTTCTTAAGCGGCTCCCTGGTGAAGACGATCCCGGCTTCCTGCTTGATGATTTTCACTGCACGCCGCTTTCGCCGGAAAGCGCGATGACCTCTTTTCGTATATACATCCAAAAAACGGACAAACACTCCCTGCGGACCTCGGTATGGAAACGGACAGACGGGAAGTGGCAGATGACGTTCCATCAGGGGACAATGATCGGAGATTAGATGTGCGCCTCTCTTTGGAGAGGCGTTTTATGCTATTGCCAGGGAGCATAGGGAAGTTCCCCTAATGC
>NZ_ANPF01000082.1:0-1432 GCF_000328325.1 Halobacillus sp. BAB-2008
AAATGTATTATATGTTCCTTTTAGTTTAATAAAATCATTGTACCTATCCTGATTAAATTTAAACTTAACAGTTTTGGCTCTTATGTACGGTGCTCCTGTCACTCTAGCAAAAATAGTTCTATGGTTACCGGTACTCGCTGAATAAATATTATCTTTATCATAATATTCAAACCCGATAGGGTCTACTTGCCGACAAAGATCGTCTACAAAAAAATTATAGTAAGTCGCAAGGCTAGTACTCTTTTTAAAATGGTCCATACATCTATTCAATCTATCTGCAGATAAATTAATACCTTCTGGTAATAGTGCTAGATCAAACCAAGAGATGTCATGCTCTACTCTACTTGTAGTTTTGATACAATTAACAGGGATATATTCTAGAGTTTCATCTTGAAGTTCATAGTAAATACTGAATTCTGACAGGTCAAGTGTCTTTTCATTTTTTATTTTTTTAATATGGCTTTTATTTACACCCTTATCTAAAAGCAACCTTTCTAACTCCTCTGAGGAGTAATTTAACCTCATTTCCTTTCCCCCTGAAACCTTTAAGTAGTAAAAAACTATTTTAAAAATTATCCTTAAAATCATTATCATAAGGTCGATCGATTTCTTCCTCGTACCCCTTTTGAAGTAAGTGTTTAATTTTCTCACTTGTTAATTGAACCGTTAGATTCTCAATAACAACTTTTTTACATGAGTCTATAAAAGTATTTCCTATAATCAATGTTGCAATAATAGAGGAGGCAGCTGAAGCTACTTTTTAACTCACCTTTGCTAATCCTTTAGGTCCAGCAGCCCCATCATCCCTCCTATGATAGCTTTGACCAACTCTCTAGAAAACTTTCTTTTTTAGCCAAACCAAAAATTGAACTTATATGTCTAAGCATCCAGATTTGTGTTCCCCAAGCTGCAATTATGTCTCCCCCTTAGAGGAATTAACCCCGCGGCCCTTGATGTAGAAACATGTAAATACAGCCACTTTTTAGTTCTAACTGAAAACTAAGCGTAATAATGCTTTTATTCTGAGAAGAAAATTCCTTTATCCGGAGTTCTCATAACTCTGACCCATTCTTTTAAAGTAGTATTATTAGCTTGATCTATAGGATAGTCTCTCGCAATACATACTTTTTCAGATCCTGGAGAGAGAGAACTTGTCGTTACAATCAATCCTGACTCTGCTTCTTCAGCAACCACATCCGCCCATAATGCTTTAACAACCATCTTTTCAATTTTATTCTTATAACGTTTACATTGAATTAACATGGTTGGTGGACCTTCTATACTGTCCTCTTGTCTCCATACTCTTGCGTCTATTCCTCCGTCATTTCTTCCTTCACCGATTTCCACTTTATAACCTTGTCTCTCAAAGAATTCACAAGTTAGACCTTCAAACTTTCTCCAATGTATATTCCCTAAGGAATCAAAGTTTTTA
>NZ_ANPF01000083.1:0-25561 GCF_000328325.1 Halobacillus sp. BAB-2008
AATTTGTTTATAAAAAAATAACCGCGATTGCTGCGGTTATTTTTTATGGAATAATCGTTTCCATGGGATCATCTTCCACTCTTCCACGCGGAGAAGCTGGAAGAAGAATAATAAGAAAAGGTAGAAGACAGTAAGCGTTACGCCCATCGTCAAGAGTTGAGAGACCGGCTTGCTGGCATCCAGCCATGCGTGTTTCCAGGTCATTCCTGCATATCCTGTGATGCCGATTACAGCAGCAAACTTAAGGAACATGGAAACAGGGAAGGTGATAATTTTGTACTTGATTAATACAGCCATGTGCAGCAGGGTTACGACGACCACCCCTACAACGATTGCCAGCGCGACTCCGTGTATACCGAATTCAGGTCGTGAACTTAAACCGACAAGGACGACAAATTTTACGACCGAGCCTATGAGTGTGTTCCACATAGCCGGCTTGGCTAAATCAAGTGCCTGGAGAGTCGCCTGAAGGGGTGTTTGTATATAGTGCAGCAGAAAGAATGGTGCCATGAACTGCAGCATAAAAGCGGCGCTGCTTGTCCCGTAAATAGTCATGAGAATGACGGCGGGGAAGATCATAAAAATAATGGTGATGACACCACCGGAAGCTATGGAGAGTCTGATGGACTGCATGATGCGGTACTGAATCGTCTCTGTTTTTCCTTGAGCTTGAGCTTCACTGATGGACGGAACGAGAGATATAGACAAAGCATGCGTCAAAAAGGTGGGCAGGAACAATAACGGCAGCACATACCCGGTAAG
This sequence comes from Halobacillus sp. BAB-2008, assembly GCF_000328325.1. Classification (NCBI taxonomy): domain Bacteria; kingdom Bacillati; phylum Bacillota; class Bacilli; order Caryophanales; family Bacillaceae; genus Halobacillus; species Halobacillus sp. BAB-2008. Next base: position 763 of record NZ_ANPF01000083.1, read on the forward strand.
CTCTCCATACTGTTTCGTTGATTCAACGGCTGCGATTCCCGCAATGGCCAGACTTTGTGCGACGAGAATGGGTTCAAAGAAATACGTCAGCGATCCAATAAATCGGCTGCCGGTTGTCGGAAGGGCAATGGTCATCAACTCATTCAACGTTTTTCGTCCCTCACCGATATGACTTTTCCATGTCTTCCTCAAACGGAACCGCTTGTGTACGTTGAATTGTCTTAGCATATAGAAAAGAGAAGCAAGTTCTCCGAGGACAGCTGATGCCATGGCCCCTGCGGCTGCAAATTGGACACCGTAAGGATAGAGCAGTTTTGTAAGAAGGACGACAGCACCTATTCGCACGACCTGTTCGATCACTTGAGACATCGCCTGAGGTTTCATATTCTGACGGCCTTGGAAGTAGCCTCTTATTACAGAGGAAACAGCGATGATTGGAATGATTGGTGTAACGACAAGCAGTGGATAGAGGGCTCTGGAATCCGTCAGAAAGTGATTGGCAATGACGGGAGCCATGATGAACAGCAGCGCTGTGAATAAGATACTGAGTGTACCTGTTACGGAGAGAGATACGGCCAGAATCCGCTTGATTTTCCGTTCATCTCCGCCTGCTTCCGCTTCTGACACCCTCTTTGAGATAGCAACGGGGAGTCCGAACTGAGTGATCGTAATGGCGAGAATGAGTGTAGGCAGTGCCATCATGTAAAGGCCCACCCCTTCCGCCCCCATGACCCTGGCTACAACGATCCGGTTAATGAAGCCAAGCAATCTCGTGATTAGTCCTGCAGCTACGAGAATGAGAGCTCCATGAAGAAAAGTTTGTTTAGACATAACATTGATCCGCCTTCTCAAAGTATTGAATTTCCGCTACAATGAAGTATATGCGTATGGTTGGACAAGCCATGACAATAGATTAAATAGCGGAGAGAGGCGAATGGATATGGATCAAATGAAAACGGTCGGAGAATGGAGAAGGCGCGTGTCTCCGGTGTTGCAGAGCAAAGTGGAAGAACTGCATTTGTTAGGCTATGAACAAGCGACAAAGGAAGAAATTTGGAACTGCTTGATTAAGAAGGTCTGGAACGGAGAACCGGAGAAGAGGCTTCATGAAATCGTTCAGGACATCTTTCGCCTCTCGAGTCATACATACACCGGTTATTTGACGGCTGAAGCATACGAAAGCGACGACCTGCTTGCTTCGATCGAAGCCTTGGAAGGTTCCTGAAACGCTCTCCGGTACAGTTGCCATTTTTAAAAAAAGTAGTAGAATGGAGAACGAGTGATTCTAATTTGTCAGATTTTGATACATAATACATAACAAGTGGTTCAACAACCGCCTGTGTGAAACAGAGTAGAAGGAGCGGTATATATGGTGAAAAGAGGGCGGATCGTCGCCTTTTTCCTTGTGGTCTTGTTGATAGCGTCTGCAATCGGGACGACCATCACGGGAATTACAAAAGACATAAAACTCGGACTGGATCTTCAAGGAGGATTCGAAATCTTATACGATGTCGAACCGTTGAACGAAGACCAGGAAGTCAATGATCAAGTGTTGGAAGCGACTGCTGAGTCATTGAACCAGCGTGTCAATACACTAGGTATCAGTGAGACGAATATCTCCATTGAAGACGGAGGAAGGATTCGTGTTCAACTTGCAGGTGTAGAAGACCAACAAACGGCTCGGGAGCTTTTATCGACATCCGCGCAGCTCTCTATGAGAGGCACGGACGGGAAAGAATACTTAAACGGTTCGGACTTGGTGGAAGGAAGCGCTCAGCAGACCTTCAATCCGGATACAAACGAGCCGGTTGTCACGTTGAAAGTGAAAGATGCTTCTAAATTCTATGATGTATCCAAGGAGATTTATGAAACACCGGACGATCCGGAAACGCCTTATCCGGATGATTTATTAGTCATCTGGCTTGATTACAATGAGGATACATCCTTTGCAGAGGAGTATGGGAAAGAGGATCCTGGTTATATTTCTGCTCCGTCGTTCAGACAGAATGGTCCGATCCGAAGTAACTCCATCATGATCAGCGGTGATTTCACTGTTGAGTCGGCTAAACAGCTGGCGGATGTTCTCAATGCGGGATCCCTTCCGGTTAACTTGGAAGAGACGTACTCGACTTCTGTAGGTGCTCAATTCGGGGAACAAGCCATGAACAAAACGATCCTTGCCGGATTTATAGGAGTAGCTGTTATCTTCTTGTTCATGATCGCTTATTACCGGTTCCCGGGTGTCATCGCTACGATTACATTGACGACTTACATTTATTTAATTCTGCTTGTGTTCGAATGGATGAATGGTGTCCTGACCTTACCGGGTATCGCTGCCCTGATTCTCGGGGTGGGAATGGCTGTCGATGCCAATATCATCACATATGAACGGATTAAAGAAGAATTGAAATCAGGTAAATCACTCATGTCTGCCTACAAAGCAGGAAATAAACGATCGCTTTCCACAATATTGGATGCCAACATCACTACCTTGATTGCTGCAGCAGTATTGTTCATTTTCGGTACAAGTTCCGTCAAAGGGTTTGCGACGATGCTGATTGTAAGTATCCTTGTCAGCTTCATCACTGCAGTTTACGGTACACGCCTGTTCATGGGGCTCTGGGTGAAGAGCAGATTCCTGAACAAGCGACCGAAATGGTTTGGGGTAAAGCCTGAGGATATTCAAAATATTGAGGATGGACAGGAAGTTGAAGCAACGTTCGCCAAACGTCAATTTGACTTCGTGGGTCTAAGAAAACGGTTCTTTGCAGTTTCTATTGCCCTGGTAGTAGCGGGAATCATAGCCATCGCGATCTTCCGCTTGAATCTGGGGATTGACTTCACGAGCGGTTCGCGGGTTTCCATCCTTGCTGACGAGAATGTCTCTTCAGAACAGATCGAACAGACAATGGAAGATGAATTCGATCTGTCACCGAAAAAGTCGTTATTTCCGGAGATAATAACGAAATAGCTGTAGCTCGTTTCGATAAGGAACTAAGCAAAGACAAGGTGTCTGAGATTCAGGCCTACTATGAAGAAGAATACGGGAACACACCGAACGTCAGCACGGTGTCTCCTGTTGTCGGACAGGAGCTTGCGAAGAATGCGGCACTGGCTGTGTTATATGCATCCATCGGGATTATCATTTACGTGACTATCCGATTTGAAATTTTCTTCGCCCTCACAGCAATCATTGCTTTGCTGCATGATGCATTCTTCATCATCGCCTTGTTCAGTATCACAAGGCTTGAATTTGACGTCACTATCATTGCGGCGATCCTGACAATTGTCGGGTATTCCGTCAACGATACAATCGTTACGTTTGACCGAATCAGAGAGAACCTGAAGCAGAAGAAAAAGGTCAAGTCCTTCAAAGAACTTGCTAAAATCGTCAACGACAGCTTGATGCAGACATTGACGAGGAGTATTAATACGGTACTTACCGTTATTTTTGCGGCTGTTATGCTCTTGTTCTTCGGTGCTTCTTCCATCACGAATTTTTCCTTTGCGCTGGTAATTGGTTTGCTCGCAGGTACGTATTCGTCCCTGTTCATTGCTTCTCAGCTGTGGCTGATATGGCGTGGACGCAACATCAAAGAAAAGCCAATTAACTACGTGAAAAAGAAAAAAGTGGATGGACCACAAGTCTAAGAATAGAGAAAGAAAAAATCCCCGCCCTGAAGGCGGGGATTTTTTCAGCTTGTTGTGATAGGATAGCTGCAGCTTTCTGGTGATAACGGGCATTTTTGATTATTATTATAGTGTTCGGGGTATATCAATAAAGACAAAAAGAAAGGAGTGGGAATGTGAAAGGGCAAACTTACATTATCCTTGCACTTATATTCGCTTTACTCATTGCGATCTTCGCCGTGATCAACGTGGATGCCGTGCAGGTCAATTATTTATTCGGCACCGGAGAAGCGCCATTGATTCTTGTTATTCTGATATCTGTACTGCTGGGTGGACTGGCAACAGCTTCTGTAGGAGCCATTCGCTATTACAGGCTCAAACGGGAAAACAAGTCGCTGCGCGCTCAACTGGATGCGCCTGCTGATGTCCATACTCATACAGATGAACCTGTCCATGATCCTGCTGTAAATGATGAGCAGGAGGAAAACTCCAAACTCACATAATCCGGTTTGCTACCCCTGGTCCGCTCTAGTATAATAGACGGGTCAGGGGTGAACTTATGATACAAAGTAAGATGAAATGGAATTTTACATATAGAGAAGCCGCGGCAACCATTGAAGATGTACAGGGGATTACCCCCCTTACACAACAGCTGCTGGAGAAGCGCGGAATCGTCTCACCGGAAGATGTGCGGACATTTTTGAACCCATCTGTCACACAACTTCACGACCCTTTCCTGATGGATGGGATGGAGAAGGCGGTCAACCGTGTAAAAGAAGCGGTTGAAAAAGGGGAGCCGATTCTTGTTTTCGGAGATTATGACGCAGACGGTGTCACGTCGACAACTCTTATGGTAGAAGCAATCCGCAAAACGGGTGCTGACTGTGATTTCTACATTCCCAACCGTTTTACGGAAGGATATGGTCCGAATAAAGAAGCCTTCCAGTTCGCGAGTGATTCCGGCTTCAAGGTAATCATTACGGTTGACACCGGCATTGCCGCTATCGAAGAGGCCGCCTTTGCAAAAGAGCTCGGCATTGACTTGATCATTACCGATCACCACGAAGTGCAGGAACGCCTGCCCGACGCCTACAGCATCATTCACCCGAAAACTTCGGCGGACTATCCGTTTCAGGAGCTGGCAGGTGTCGGCGTCGCATTTAAATTTGCCGAAGCGCTCCTGGGGCATTTTCCGACGGAATTCCTTGATTTGGTGGTCATAGGTACGATCGCCGATCTCGTCCCTCTGAAAGGGGAAAATCGTGTTCTGGCCTCCGCCGGTCTAGAAGCGATTTCCCGTTCTACTCGTCCAGGTATTCAGGCACTTAGACAGGTTTGTGGAATCGAGGGGGATATGGAGGAAGAAACCATTGGTTTTACGATTGGGCCGCGTTTGAATGCGGTCGGTCGACTTCAAGATGCGACACCGGCCGTGGACTTATTGATATCAGACAGTCTGGATGAGGCGCAGGAGATCGCCGCTTTTATCAACCAGTTGAATATAGAACGGCAGAAAATCGTCGCCTCCATCGCGAAAGAAGCGGAAGCGATGGTCAAGAATGAAAAAGGTGAAGCAGACAAGGTTATTGTCGTCGCCAAGGAAGGCTGGAACCCCGGAGTCCTGGGAATTGTAGCATCGAAACTCGTGCGTCAATTTGACCGTCCTGCCATCGTTCTTGCCATTGATCCGGAAAAGCAGCAAGCGAAGGGTTCGGCAAGAAGCATCGCTGCTTTTGATTTATTTACGAACTGCATGGAAGTCAGGGATCGATTTATTCACTTCGGTGGACATGCGCAGGCAGCGGGTATGACTCTTGAAACAGGAGAAGTGAATAACCTGCGGGAAGACCTGATCCAAAAGGCAGAAGAAAAGCTGACCGAAGAAGACTACCACCAGGTACTGGATATTGAATCTACGGTGGAAATCGAAGAAATCTCATTAAAGCAGATTGAAGAAGTGAACAGGCTGCGTCCTTTTGGTATGGGCAACCCGAAGCCGCTGTTTCACCTGAAGCATACGCCGAAGGAAATACGTTTGATTGGAAGCAAGAAAAATCATCTGAAGTTCCAGTTTTTACAAAATCAAGCCAAGGTGGACGGGATCGCTTTTCATATGGGGGATTTGTATCCGCAGATTGCTCCACATACCCCGTTAGACATCGTTGGTGAGCTCGGGATAAATGAATGGAACGGTCGGAAAAATGTGCAGGTCATGGTCAAGGATCTGGCTGTAAAGGAGCAGCAGCTTTTTGACCTGCGCGGCTCGAAACATTTGGAAAAGAGCATCGATATACCGGAAGGGGAAACATATGCGGCTATCCGTTTTCTAGAGAAGACGAAGGCCCCGTTTGACATACCTGTATACGGTTCAAACGATCTTACCGAAGAGCTTCATCTGGACGGGCTCCTGCTCCTCGATCTTCCTTCTGAAATCGATCAGTTGAAAAAGGTTTTAGAAATAGTGGATGCGCGTAAAGTGTATGTCTGTTATCAGCTTGAAGATGGCGCTTTTCTTAAGAGATGGCCGACGAGGGATCATTTCAAATGGTTTTATGGTATGCTTTTAAAACGCGGGCGTTTTGATCTTCGTAAAGAAACGGAATTGCTTGCCAACCGTAAAGGCTGGGACCGTTCCATGGTGGAATTTATTTCAGAGGTGTTTTTTGAACTGGACTTTGTTAGAATAGAGAATGGGATTATTACGGTTGAATCACAACCTTCACAGAAGGACTTGAAAGAGTCACAGCTCTATCGCAGACGCGAAGAACAACTTCAGATGGAACAAACGCTCTACTATTCCACTTATCATGAGTTGAAAGATTGGTTTGACCAATATATGAACCAAGGGTCTAAGCACGTCAAGGAGGAAGTATTTAATGGATTTTAAAGAACATATCGCAATCGTACAGGACTGGCCGAAAGAGGGAGTGCAGTTTAAGGACATCACCCCACTTATGGATAATGGTCCTGCATTCAAACAAGCGGTTGACGAAATCGTGGAATATGCCAAAGACAAGGACATCGACATCGTCGTAGGACCGGAAGCACGCGGGTTTATCGTAGGCTGTCCTGTGTCTTATGCACTCGAAATCGGTTTTGCACCGGTACGTAAAGAAGGAAAACTGCCTCGTGAAACAATCAAAGTCGATTACGGCCTCGAGTATGGTAAGGACGTATTGACTATTCATAAAGATGCGATCAAACCGGGTCAGCGTGTCTTGATTATCGATGACCTTCTTGCTACAGGAGGAACAATCGAAGCAACGATTAACCTTGTTGAGCAGCTCGGTGGAGAAGTTGCGGGATGTGCGTTCTTAATTGAACTTACTTACCTGAACGGCCGCAGCAAGCTGAAAGGCCATGATGTCTGTACGCTAATGCAATACTAATAAAAAGAAAGAGTGCCCTTGTTGGGGCGCTCTTTGTTTTACAATTAAGTAAGCTTTTCCTTTACAAAAGCCGCGCTTTTTTTGATAATGATACCAAATAGAAAATAAAGAAAGTTTTAAAGAAACTAGGGTGATGGAATGGCCAAAGATACAGTTCTAACTGCAGAAGAAGTCATAGAGCAAGCAAGTCAGTATTTGAATGAGTCAGATCTGGCATTTATTCGTCGTGCGTACGAATTCGCCGAGAAAGCCCACAGCAATCAATTCAGGAAATCCGGAGAACCTTATATTATCCACCCGATTCAGGTAGCAGGGATATTAGTTAATCTGGAAATGGATCCGGAAACTGTTGCTGGTGGGTTTCTTCACGACGTGGTGGAGGATACGGATATTACCTTGGAAGAAATCGGCGATGCATTTAACACTGAAGTGGCTATGCTGGTGGACGGAGTCACAAAGCTTGGTAAAATCAAATATAAGTCCAAGGAAGCGCAGCAGGCAGAGAATCACAGGAAGATGTTCGTCGCGATGGCGAAGGACATCCGTGTTATTCTGATCAAACTAGCCGACCGCCTTCATAATATGCGGACATTGAAGCATCTCCCTGCGGAGAAGCAGCGCAGGATCTCGAATGAGACATTGGAGATTTTTGCACCGCTTGCGCATCGTTTAGGAATTTCTACAATTAAGTGGGAGCTGGAAGACACGGCCCTCCGTTATTTGAACCCGCAGCAGTATTATCGAATCGTTCACTTGATGAAGCAAAAGCGTAATGAACGCGAACATTATATTGAGGAAGTAATTAACGAAATCCAGACGCAGTTGGATGATGTGAACATCCAAGCGGATTTAAACGGAAGACCGAAGCATTTGTACAGCATCTATAGGAAAATGGTTCTGCAGAATAAGCAGTTCAACGAAATCTATGACTTGTTAGCCGTTAGAATTACCGTAGAAAGCATTAAGGATTGCTATGCCGTCTTAGGTATCATCCATACGTGTTGGAAACCGATGCCGGGAAGGTTCAAAGATTATATCGCTATGCCTAAACCGAACTTGTACCAGTCTCTGCATACGACGGTAATTGGTCCAAAAGGTGATCCTTTGGAAGTGCAGATCCGCACACATGACATGCATGAGATAGCCGAATACGGAATTGCGGCTCACTGGGCATACAAAGAAGGCAAACAAAGTGCGGCAGAACAGTCATTTGAAGAGAAGTTGACTTGGTTCCGTGAGATTCTGGAATGGCAGAATGAAACGCATGATGCAGAAGAATTTATGGAATCTCTGAAAGTCGATCTATTTTCGGATATGGTTTATGTGTTCACACCGAAGGGAGATGTTATTGAACTCCCGTCGGGTTCTGTACCTGTTGATTTTGCCTATCGCATCCACACGGAAGTCGGCAATCAGACAATAGGGGCGAAGGTTAACGGTAAAATGGAGCCGCTTGACTATGAATTGAAAACAGGAGATATTGTCGATGTCATGACATCCAAGCATGCCTACGGCCCGTCTAAAGACTGGATTAAGCTAGCACAGACCTCCCAAGCTAAAAATAAGATTAAACAATTCTTCAAGAAACAGCAGAAGGATGAAAATATAGCTAAAGGGAAAGAGCTTGTCGATAAAGAAATCCGTAATTTCGGTATCCAGCCAAAAGACGTCTACACACAGGAGAACCTGATGCGTGTCTCTGAGAAGTTTAACTTTGCAAACGAGGAAGACATGTTCGCCGCTGTCGGTTATCAGGGAATCACAGCAGCTCAAATAGCGACACGCCTGACGGAGAAAATCAGAAAACGTCAGCAGAAGGAACAGGACCTGGAACAGACCCTTGCGGACGTTAGTACCACGGAGATTAAAACACCACCGAAAGTCGGGAAGCGTGATTCAGGCGTACGTGTGGAAGGTGTGGACAACCTCCTTGTTCGATTATCCAAGTGCTGTAACCCGGTACCCGGTGATGAAATTATCGGATATATAACGAAAGGCCGTGGTGTATCTGTGCACCGGACGGATTGTCCGAATGTGCAGACGGAAGAAGCACAGCCTAGGCTGCTTCCTGTCAAATGGGAAATGTCGGTTACCGATTCGAAACAGTATCACGTTGACCTTGAAATCTGGGGCTATGATCGCAGAGGGCTTCTAAATGAAGTGCTTCAGGCTGTCAACGAAACGAAAACGAACATAACAGCCGTTTCCGGGAAATCGGACCGCAACAAGATGGCTACGATCCATATCACCATCTTGATACAAAATACGAATCACTTAAGAAAAATTGTTGAACGGATTAAGCAGATACAGGAAGTATATACAGTGCGTCGTGTTATGCAGTAAAAGAAGATGAGGTGAATGGAGTGCGGGCAGTTATACAACGTACCTCCGGAGCTTCTGTGGAAGTGGCTGGAGAGACGATCGGACAAGTAGGACAGGGAATTGTCGTCCTCTTGGGCGTTACTCAGGAGGATACAGAGGAAGATGCCAGGTATTTGGCGAAGAAAATTCCTTATCTCCGGATTTTCGAAGATGAGAATGGGAAGATGAATCATTCATTAATGGATATAGAGGGGGAAATGTTGTCGATTTCCCAATTTACTTTATATGGTGACTGCCGCAAAGGACGGAGACCTAATTTTATGGGTGCTGCAAAACCGGAGTTGGCAGAACCGTTATATAAAACCTTTAATGAGATGGTCACACAGGAGGGCATTCCGGTTGAGACAGGCGAATTCGGAGCAATGATGAATGTCCAGCTTACGAATGACGGGCCGGTAACCTTGATTATCGACAGTAAAGAAAGATGAGGAAAAAGCGCCGGAGCTAGATGCTCCGGCGCTTTTTTGACCTTGCTTATTTAAAATAATTGATAAGGCCTTGAGTGATTCCTTGACTTGCTTTCTCCTGGTATTGATTGGTGCGCACGGTCTGTTCTTCGCGGGCATCAGAGATGAATCCCAATTCTACCAAAACGGCAGGTTTATTATTCTCTCTAAGTACGTGGAAGTTCCCGTTCAAAATTCCCCTGTTGTTTAAACCGGTAAAATCTACGACAGAGTTTTGTACGGAGGTAGCCAGTCCCTTATCTTTCGAATGATAGTAGAACGTGTTGATTCCCCTCGCCGTTACTCCGGATGGCGCACTGTTTAAATGCAGGCTTACAAATGCATCAGCGTCGGAACGTTTTGCATAATAGGAACGGATGGATAAGGAAATATATTCATCCTTCGTCCGTGTCATTAATACTTTTGCCCCTTTACTCTCCAACTGGTTCTTCAATTTTTGAGCTGTGCTTAATGTAAGGTTTTTCTCCAAGCTGTTGTTTCTCCCAATAGCGCCGGGGTCTCTTCCGCCGTGACCAGCATCGATCATGATAGTTTTGCCGTTCAGGCTGCCGGAGGAGACTGGTGTTGCTGTTTGGCTTCCTTTACCGCTTTCTTCGACAATCCAACCGGCTACGTAGGCGGTTTTTCCGCTGTAGCTGATCTTGTACCACTGTCCTTCTTTGGAAAGAACCTGGAATTGATCCCCTTTATGAGCCCTTCCAAGAATCTTGTCATTTGTTGAAGGACCGCTGCGGATATTTGTCCCGTTATAAGACAATGTAATAGAGGTATCGGCTTTCGTACTGGAGTTGTCCTCTACTTTGTTAACCAGCCACCCTGCTACCCATCCTGTCTTTCCGTTTCCCCATTTAATATGAATCCAACGATTTTGTTCGCCTATGTATTCATATGTCTGACCTCTTTGAATCTGGGTTAAAACTTTTCCTTGCAGGGAGCCCTGACTCCTTACGTTCAAAACGTCCGTGCCGACCTTCACTTTTCCTTTGACAGTTTGGTCGGAGCTGTTTGAACCAGTCGCGCTCGAGGACTCTTTCTTAACGGATTTGGTCGTCAGGTAATCGCTGTGGACCCAGCCTTTGATTCCACTGTGAGTGATAAGGACCCATTTTCCGGTCTTATCCTGTGCCTGTACCTGATCCCCCTTCATCAAGTGACCTTTGATCGTTCCGCTTAAACCTGCATCGGAACGTATCCTCAAGTAGTCATACTTGGTGGTGTAGACGGTACCTCCGGGAGAAGCACTATCCGTTTTCACTTTTGTGAGCCATGCTGCGACCCATCCTGTTTTGCCATTCCATTTGATCTTCAACCAATCGCCTTTTTTATCGACGATGGTGTAGGATTCATTGGTATGGACTTTTCCTATGGAATCATGGTTGGTTCCAGGTCCGGATCGTACATTCATATTATCCGTTTGAATGACGGCCTGATCTGCAAAGACAGTTTCATTTCCCTGAAATAGGGCCGCTGTCAGGATAACAACCATGACAAATAGCCATTTCTTCAAATACTTACACCTCCTGTTAAAAGTATACATCACACATTATTCGACAGTGAATTGGATTATCCTTCCGTCTTTCGATAGATTTAAACAAATTATTTGCCACAGATAACTTGACATTGGAATGAAGGAAACTATATGATAGTAATCAATTCAAAAGCGAATCGTAAAACCATTGAGGAAAAGAGTAACCCTTTCCCATGCGGACAGAGAAGGTGTTCCCTAGGCTGAAAGAACACCCCCGTTATGATCGGATGAAAGACGTTTCCTAGGTGCTGTATCGAAAGACCAAGTAGGTACAGACGTACACAGGCGTTAACTGTTTTGAGTGGAAGCTTCATGCTTCAATCAGGGTGGCAACGCGGGTAGTAACCCGTCCCTTTTTCCTATATCGGAAAAAGGACGGGTTTTTTAATGGTTAAAAATGGTTTGTAACGTATGAAGGAGGAATTTTCATGGCTATCAATGCCCCACGAGGCACCCAGGATATTTTGCCTGGTGTCGTAGAAAAATGGCAGTTTGTTGAACAACAGCTGACAGAACTATGCAGACGCTTTAATTATAAAGAAATCCGGACACCTATTTTCGAACACACGGAGTTGTTTCAAAGAGGTGTCGGGGACAGCACGGATATCGTACAGAAAGAAATGTACACCTTCCAGGACAGAGGCGACAGGAGTATCACACTGAGACCGGAAGGGACAGCCTCCGTCGTGCGTTCCTTCGTCCAGAACAAAGTGTACGGTCTTCCGAACCAGCCGACGAAATACTTCTATATGGGGCCGATGTTCCGTTATGAGCGTCCGCAGCAGGGGAGACAGCGTCAGTTCGTTCAGTTCGGCATTGAAGCACTCGGCTCTGACGACCCGGCCATAGATGCAGAAGTCCTTTCCCTTGCTTTGAACTCCTATAAGACGCTTGGGTTGAAGTCGTTGAAACTCGTCTTGAACAGTCTCGGAGATAAAGAAAGCAGAGAAGCTCACAGACAAGCACTGGTGGAGCACTTCGAACCTCACAAAGAAGAACTATGTTCGGATTGCCAACTTCGGTTAGATCAGAATCCTCTCCGCGTATTGGACTGCAAAAAGGACAGAGATCATCCGGCGATGGCCACGGCACCATCCATCCTGGATTATTTAAACGATTATTCGAAAGATTATTTCCAACGTGTTAAAGGACACCTGGATACTATGGGGATTGAATATGTGATCGATCCGAATCTTGTTCGTGGTCTTGATTATTATAATCATACAGCCTTTGAAATCATGAGTGAGGCTGACGGTTTCGGTGCGATCACCACCCTCAGTGGAGGAGGCCGTTACACGGGACTTGTTCAGGAAGTAGGAGGTCCTGAAACTTCCGGAATCGGTTTTGCTATGAGTATCGAGCGCCTTCTTATGGCGTTGGATGCAGAAGGGGTGGAACTTCCGGTGGAGCAGGGGATGGATTGCTTCGTTGTCGCTATGGGAGAAGAAGCCGAAAAGGAATCCGTTCGAATCACGAATGAGCTGCGCTTGAACGGTATACAGGCGGACAAAGATTATCTAGGGAAGAAAATGAAAGGGCAGTTTAAAGCTGCCGATCGTCTTGGGAGCCGTTATGTATTAGTCATCGGTGATCAGGAGCTGGAAAAGCAAGTCATCAATGTGAAAGACATGGAGACCGGCGAGCAGAAAGAAATAGCGCTTGAGGAAGTCGTCCGTTATATGCAATCCAAACTGGCTGGAGGGAAATGACATGGAAAGAACGAATGGCGGTAAATTAAGGAAAGATCATATAGGTCAGGAAGTTACGTTAAAAGGATGGGTACAGAAACGAAGAGATTTAGGTGGATTGATTTTCATCGATCTCCGCGACAGGTCCGGTATCGTTCAAGTCGTCTTCAATCCGGCAACTTCAGAGAGGGCGCTGAAGACGGCAGAAGAAGTACGCAGTGAATTCGTCCTGGAAGTGAAAGGACAGGTCGTCGCCCGTGAGTCAGCAACCGTCAATAAAAATCTTGGAACCGGAGAAGTGGAAGTGGCGGTTCAAGAGGTCAACATTTTAAATAAAGCGAAAACCCCACCGTTCATGATTGAAGATGAAACGGATGTATCGGAAGATCTTCGCTTGAAATACCGCTACTTAGATCTTCGTCGTAAGGAAATGCAGGATACTTTCCGTCTTCGTTCTCAGACAACGAATGCCATCCGGAACTTCCTGGACGGGGAAGAGTTCCTGGATATGGAAACGCCGATGTTGACGAAGAGTACACCGGAAGGAGCACGTGATTATCTCGTTCCAAGTCGTGTTCATGAAGGGCAGTTTTATGCGCTGCCTCAATCTCCACAGCTGTTTAAACAGATGCTGATGATGGCTGGTTTTGAAAAGTATTATCAGATTGCCCGCTGTTTCCGTGATGAAGATTTAAGAGCGGACCGCCAGCCCGAATTCACCCAAGTCGATATCGAAACTTCGTTCATGTCCAAAGATGAAATAATGAGTATGACGGAGCGCATGATGAAGCACGTCATGAAAGAAGTAAAGGGATTGGATATAGAGACGCCTTTCCTGCGCATGCCGTTTGATGAAGCAATGGAGCGCTTTGGTTCCGACAAGCCGGATACACGTTTCGGCCTGGAGCTGGTCAATATCTCTGAACTTGTGAAAGATTCCGGTTTCAAAGTATTCAGCAGTGCTGTAGCTTCCGGAGGACAAGTCAGCGCAATCAATGTGAAAGGAAAAGCGGACGATTTCTCCCGCAAGGACATTGATAAGTTGACAGAGGACGTCAAAGTATACGGCGCTAAAGGGCTTGCTTGGTTAAAAGTGAAAGAAGGTGCGTTCAACGGGCCGATCGCCAAATTCTTTGGTGATGAGGAAGCAGATGCCCTAAGCGCAGCGCTGGAAGCAGAAGAAGGAGATCTTCTTTTGTTCGTAGCGGACAAAACATCGGTTGTTCAAGACAGCCTCGGTGCGCTCCGCTTGAAATTGGGACGTTCCTTGAACTTAATTGATGAAAGCAAGTTCCACTTCCTTTGGGTAACAGATTGGCCGCTGTTCGAGTACGATGAAGAGGATGGTCGTTACTATGCAGCCCATCACCCGTTCACGATGCCTGAAAACGGAGACGTGGATCGATTGCAGGGGCATCCGCAGGACGTCAAAGCGGAAGCATATGATATCGTACTGAACGGATACGAACTAGGCGGCGGCTCCCTTCGTATTTATCAGAAGGAAATGCAGGAAAAAATGTTTGAAGTACTAGGATTCACGAAAGAAGAAGCGGATGAACAGTTCGGATTCCTTATGGAAGCCTTAGAGTACGGGACTCCTCCACACGGGGGAATCGCTTTTGGATTGGACAGACTCATCATGCTTCTTGCCGGACGCACCAATCTCCGTGACACGATTCTATTCCCTAAAACGGCATCTGCTCAAGATCCATTGACAGATGCACCAGGGGCAGTAAGCACCCAGCAATTGGAAGAACTTCATCTGCAGCTGAAAGAATCCGGCTCGGATAAATGAGCTGAGTAAAACTGTTTCTTCCTTCTTGCTTAGCTAATGGATATATGCTAAGATAACATTACAATTAAAGAGATCAATCCTGATGTGTACGTTGCTCTAATGTACGTTTTGACCTAACATTTTTGAATCGGGAGCTTGGCGTTTCCACATGGAATGCAAGCCTCATAACCATCACTGATGGGAGGACGCAAGAAATGTGGAGCAGGGCACCCACCTGCCAGGAGCAGGTTCAAAACTCATGATGCGACGGCACGATTGGGATTGATTTTTTTATTGTGTTATAGGATTTACGAGAGAATTTTTACATAATAAAAAGGCTTCGGGCATTTAAATGCTCGGAGCCTTTTTTATTATCCTAGCGGGCTACATTCTCCAGATTTCCATTCTTCTCCATTCGGAACTGCGGTTTGAAAGTAGCATCCTGCTCGTCGAATAGAACCATTTTTCTTGCGCGGTCCATGATCTGTATCAATGCCTGGTAATCCTCTGACATCGATTCTAGTTGACGTGACAGTTGATTGTTCCGTTCCATCAATTCTTCGTTCTGTGCCTCCAATTGATTCAACTGTTGTTGAACTGGTCCGGAAGCGGACGTTTCTTTTTGAAGAGTATCCAGGAAACGGATAACATCTGTTAGGTTAAGGTCGTCTTTACGTGGGCCGGGAATCGCTTGTTCCAGCGGTTCTGTATAGGTGTAGGCATGGTGTTCGGCCACTTCTTTCTCTTCCGGAACAGAACGGGAAGGCTGCGGGTATTCCACTTGCTGCTTCGCTTCATTCCGTTTCTTTTCTTTCCGCTGTTTCTTCGCTAGTTCTACTGCTTGTTCATACTTTTGGCGTACTTCTGCATTCCAACGGAAACCACAGGCGGCAGACGTACGGTTTAAAAGGTCGCCGACTTCATCAAAGGCACGTAACTGAGTGCTTCCTTCACGGATATGACGAAGCACCGTTTCTGCTAATAATAAATCATCTTCATGAGACCAGGCATCCTGCCTTACTTTAGGCATCTACACCACTCCTAACTTTATCGGTAAGCTGATAGTTTGTCAGATTTAATAGTAGTGTAGCCAACAAGGCAGCCGTTTATACTCACGTGGATTTTTGTTTCTTTATTTTATTATTGACTTGCTCCAGTGCCTGTTCGAATTTCCCTGTCCGTTTCGCTTCGTAATAGGTACGGTTTTTCAATTTGTCTGGTAGATACTGCTGATTGACCCAGCTGTTTTCATAGTTGTGCGGGTATTTGTAGTCGATTCCCCGCCCGAGCGTTTGTGCCCCTTTATAGTGGGAGTCTTTCAGGTGGGCAGGTACGTCCCCGCTCTTGCCGGCCCGGATATCTGCCAAAGCTGCATCCAGCGCTTTATAAGCACTGTTGGATTTCGGGGAAAGAGCAAGCTCCGTTACAGCTACCGCCAGCGGTATTCTTGCTTCGGGAAATCCGATTCGTTCAGCGGCTTCTACGGCAGCGAGTGCGCGCGGCCCTGCCTGGGGGTTTGCGAGACCGATATCTTCATAGGCGATGACTACGAGACGTCTGGCTATACTGTCTAGATCACCGGCTTCAATGAGACGGCCTAAATAATGAAGGGATGCATCTACATCACTCCCGCGTATCGATTTCTGAAAGGCGGACAGGAGATCATAATGGGCATCCCCGTCTTTATCGTGAGAGAAGCTCTTTTTCTGCATGCATTCTTCCGCCACTTCCAGCGTGATCTGTACGGTTTCTGCTTCGTCTTCCGGTGTAGAAAAGGCGGCAAGCTCCAAACCGTTTAAAGCGGACCTCAGATCCCCGTTCGACGCAGCAGCAAAATGATCAAGGGCTTGATCGGTGACAGAGATGTTCATATGACCGAGTCCTTGGTTTTCGTCGTTGATGGACCTTTCCAGAGCGGTTTTCACATCTTCCTCTGTTAAGGAATGAAGTTCGAAAAGGTGGCATCTGCTCCTGATTGCCGGGTTGATCGAATGGTATGGGTTGCTCGTTGTGCAGCCGATCAGTGTTAAACGGTTACTCTCCAGGTGAGGAAGGAGAAAATCCTGCTTCGCTTTATCCAGACGGTGTACTTCATCGAGGATCAGCACGAGCTGTCCGTGCATTTTGGCTTCCTCAACAGCAATCTCCATGTCTTTCTTCTTATCTGTCACAGCATTCAATAATTTATGCGGAATGCGTAAGCTCTTGGCCAATGCTGTTGCCATGGACGTCTTCCCTGTACCAGGCGGACCGAAGAGGATCATCGAAGCGAGTCTTCCTGCCGTTACCATGCGGTGGATCGTTTTACCTTCGGCTACCAGATGCTGCTGACCGATAATTTCATTGATATTAGATGGACGCATGCGGAATGCGAGTGGTTGTTGACTCATTGTTCAGTCTCCTTCTTCTCATTGTAATGGTAAGCGTAGAATGATTCCGTATAAAATGCAAGAGGGTTGCCATCCATGCTATAATAGCGTTTGGTATAATAGAGAGAGGAGGATGACGTGTGAGCAACAAGAAAAAGACGAAGTACGAAGCGGTTCTCCGCTGGAGTTTCTTCGCAATCGGATTAGTCATCCTGGGCCTCGGTATCTCTATGACGATGCAAGTCAAGGACTTTGGAATCGGACCATGGGACGTATTTCACTATGGTCTGTTTTTACAGTTCGGATTAACTGTGGGGACATGGTCAATCATTGCCGGACTTATCATTGTTTTATTGAGCGCTGTCGCCCAAAAGAAATTGCCGCAGATCGGTACCGTGTTGAACATGGTGTTGATCGGCGTATTTATTGATTTTTTCAACTGGGTTCTGCCTGAGCCCGAGTCTTTACTTTTCCAGCTTATCGTTTTTGCCGGTGGTACGTTCATCACGGCCCTCGGGGTCGGTGTATATGTATCTTCCGAGATAGGTGCAGGACCGAGGGACAGCCTTATGCTGCTCCTTACAAATGCCACCGGCTGGAAAGTTTCAACCGTAAGGAATGGAATTGAGATTACAGTCGCTGTCCTCGGTTTCGCCCTCGGCGGACCTGTAGGATTGGGTACCGTATTCATCGCGTTATTATTAGGTACATTTGTCGGTTATACCCTTCCTCAAGCGAAGAAGTGGTTACAGTTTCTTATAATGAAAGGTGATTCCTATGAAGATATCTACCAAAGGCCGCTACGGGCTGACCATTATGATTGAACTTGCACGCAAGTATGGGGACGGGCCCATATCCCTCAAGCAGATTGCCAGGGATAATGATTTGTCCGAGCACTATTTGGAGCAACTTATTGCGCCACTGCGGAATGCAAGTCTCGTCAAAAGTGTCCGCGGGGCATATGGCGGTTACATGTTGACAAGGGCTCCACATGAAATAACTGCCGGAGACGTTATTCGTGTGTTGGAAGGGCCGATTACGCCCGTCGAAGGCATTGAAAATGAAGAGCCGGCCAAACAGGCGTTATGGAAGCGTGTAAGGGATGCGGTGAAAGACGTGCTCGATACGACAACGCTTGAGGATTTGAAAGATCACGTGGAAGATCAGACGCAGGACGCCTATATGTTCTATATTTAATACCTTTGATGGAGTGAACGAAATGAAACCTATCTATTTAGATCATGCTGCGACGTCACCGGTTCATCCGGATGTTGTCAAGACGATGGTTCCCGTATTTGAAGAGGTGTTCGGGAACCCGTCCAGCGTCCATCAATTCGGGCGGAAAGCACGCCGGATTCTCGATGAGGCGAGACGAACTATTGCAAAGAGCATCCAGGCAGATGAGAAAGAGATTATCTTTACAAGTGGAGGTACGGAAGCGGATAACCTTGCAGTCATCGGATCTGCTTTAGCAAATTCCGGTAAGGGTAAGCATATCATTACCACCTCGGTCGAACATCATGCTACATTACATGCAGTCGAACACTTGGAAAAGCAGGGGTTTGAAGTGACTTACCTTCCTGTCGATGAACAAGGAATCATCAGGATGAAGGATTTGGAAGAAGCATTGAGAGAAGAAACCATTCTTGTCTCGATTATGATGGTCAATAACGAGACGGGAGCTGTCCAGCCTATTGAGAAGGCAGCAGCACTTTTAGCTGATCATCAGGCTTTGTTCCATTCGGATATCGTCCAGGCGTATGGATTGATCGATATTGATGTGTCCGAGCTTCCGGTAGACCTGCTTGCTGTCTCCGGTCATAAAATTAATGGTCCGAAGGGTATCGGATTTTTATATGCCAGGGAAGGAACGCCGCTTGAGTCTCTTCAACATGGAGGAGAACAGGAACGGAAGCGTCGTGCCGGTACAGAGAACATCCCTGCCGTCAAAGGCTTGGAGAAAGCCGTGGAGATCATGCAGGCGGAGAGAAGCTCTACGAAAGAAAAATATGCAGGATTTAAACGGCTGTTTCTAGAGACACTGAAAGAAGGAGCGGTTGATTTCCATGTGAACAGTCCGGAAGAATGGACAGTGGAATCGATCGTAAACATCAGTTTTCCGGGGATGAACGTAGAAGCACTTCTGACAAACTTTGATCTGGACGGCATCGCCGCATCCAGCGGAAGTGCCTGCACTGCCGGGTCCGTAGAGCCTTCTCATGTACTGACGGAAATGTTCGGAAAAAATGACCCAAGAACCACAAATTCGATTCGTTTTAGTTTCGGCTTGGCGAACGATGAAGAAAATATAGTAGAAGCAGCAAGACGAGTCAGTCGAATCATTAAACGTTTGACTGTCTAAAGGAAGGTGAGAGTAATGAAAGAACCGAAAGATACACGCGTCGTCGTAGGAATGAGCGGGGGTGTCGATTCCTCCGTTGCCGCTCTCCTTTTAAAGGAGCAGGGTTACGATGTCGTAGGAATCTTTATGAAGAATTGGGACGATACAGACGAGAACGGGGTATGTACAGCAACGGAAGACTATGAAGATGTCATCCGTGTCTGCAACCAGCTGGATATCCCGTACTATGCCGTCAACTTCGAGAAACAATATTGGGATAAAGTGTTCACCTACTTCCTTGAGGAATATAAGAAAGGAAGAACACCGAACCCGGATGTGATGTGTAACAAAGAAATTAAATTCAAAGCATTCATGGACCATGCCATGTCCCTTGGTGCAGACTATCTCGCTACAGGTCATTACGCGCAGGTGCGTGAAAATGAAGGCACATACGAAATGCTGCGAGGTGTCGATAACAATAAAGACCAGACGTATTTTCTTAACCAACTTTCTCAGGATGTCCTTGAGAAAGTCCTGTTCCCACTCGGACATATGGAAAAGAAAGAAGTCCGCAGAATCGCAGAAGAACACGGCCTTGCAACGGCTAAGAAGAAGGATTCCACAGGAATCTGCTTCATAGGTGAACGTAACTTCAAGGAATTCTTAAGTGAGTATCTGCCTGCCCAGCCCGGCAATATGGAGACGTTGGACGGGGAAGTGAAAGGCCGGCATGACGGACTTATGTATTATACACTTGGACAACGTCAAGGTCTCGGCATCGGGGGTGCGGGGGATCCGTGGTTCGTTGTCGGGAAGAATGTAGAGAAGAACGTCCTTTATGTGGGCCAGGGCTTCCATCACGAAGCTTTGTATTCCGACGGTCTGATTGCTTCTGAAGCAAATTGGACAAGAGGGGAAGTCCCTCAGGAGCCGTTTGAGTGTACGGCTAAATTCCGTTATCGTCAAGATGACAGTGCGGTCACGGTATATCCGCTGGATGATGGAACGTGGAAGGTCATGTTCCATGAGCCGGAACGTGCAATTACACCAGGACAAGCAGTTGTTTTGTATGATGGCGATGTCTGCCTCGGCGGAGCTACTATCGATGTTGTATTAAAGCAAAATGCAGCCATCACCTATGTAGGATAAAACCAGGCCATGTCCCATCAACGGACATGGCTTTTTATGGGAAACAAAGAACGGAAAGGGGAAAAACGATGGATAAATTGAAACAGGGAATTGAACGCATGCAGAACCATGATTACGAGGAAGCCGCAAAACTGTTTACCGAAGCAATTGACGAAAATCCTAAAGAGCCTGTGGGGTATATCAACTTTGGTAACCTGCTCACACATATGAACGACTATGAACGGGCAGAACGGTTTTACCATCGAGCTATAGAGTTAGATGAGAAAGCAGCGACGGCATTTTACGGTTTGGGGAATGTCTATTATGAACAGGAAGATTATAATAAGGCACAAACACAGTTCCTTACTGCCATAAAGAAGGGCCTGAATGAAGCTGATGTCCATTTCATGCTCGGCCTGACCTTCCTGCATCAAGATCAAGTGAAAATGGCGCTTCCATATTTGTTGACGGCTTCCGAGCTCGCTCCAGAAGATGTGGATATTCAGTTCCAATACGGCCTGTGTCTCGCCCAAAATGGAGCGATTGAACAGGCTGAACAGGTCATGCATAATGTGCTACAATTGGAAGAACAGCATAGTGACGCCCATTACAATCTTGGTGTGGTGGCTCTTCATAAAGAAGAAGCGGAAAAAGCTTTGGAACACTTCTCCAAAGCCTTGGAAATAAACCCCGAGCATATGCTTGCCGCCCACGCCAAAGGACAAGTGGAACAAGCGCTAAACGAGTAGAACGAAGGAGAACGACGCATATGATGCAACCATCCCTTTTTAATGAAACGGAAGAAGAACGCCCTTATGTCAAAGGGGAACTGGCCCGGATGATCTTCCATAAGGAGACGGAGCAGTTCTCCATCGCTTCGATCAAGGTGACAGAAACGAACGAAGACTTCGATGATAAGAATCTTGTGATCAAAGGTCATTTCTCCCCCCTCGAAGAAGGGGAGACGTATATCTTTCATGGAGAATTTAAAAATCATAAGAAGTTCGGGAAGCAGTACGAGGTTCAGATGTATCATCGTGTACTTCCGGAAACGAAAGACGGGTTGGTTCTGTATTTGTCCAGTGATCTCTTTCATGGAATCGGAAAGAAAACGGCAGAGCGGATCGTGGAGCATCTTGGAGAGAAGGCCGTTTCCAAAATCCTTTCCGATCGCGATGTGTTGAAGGAAGTACCGAAGCTGCCTGAAGAAAAAGCAGAGCAGCTTTATTACGCACTGAAAGAGCATCAAGGATTCGAGCATGTGATGGTACATCTGTCCCAATATGGGTTCGGTTTGAAACTTGCTCAGAAAATTTATCAGGCGTTCCAAGATCAAACGATGGCCATCATCGAGGAAGATCCTTATCAACTCGTCTTTCATGTAGAAGGATTCGGTTTCCATCGCGCGGATGAGATCGCCAAAGCCCAGAATCTGTCTTTGGATCATCCGACAAGGATCCGGGCTGCCTGCCTCTATATCATGCAGAAAAGCATGGGAGCGGGACACGTGTACCTTCCGACAGAAGAGTGCCTGTTACAGGTAGAACAACTGCTTAATCAGGGAGAGAACGGGTCCATCTCCTTTGAACAGCTTTCTGAACAGATCATCAATCTTGGTGAAGAGAAATATGTCTACATCGAAGAAAATCGTGTGTATCTGCCTTCGCTTTATTTTGCGGAAAACGGGGTTCGCACGCACTTGGACCGCATTCAAATAGAAGAAGTGGAAGCGGAACACACGCAGGCGGATTTGTTAAAGCTCATCGGCAAGTTGGAGGAAGAGGAAGCCATCAGTTACGGAGAAGAGCAGTATAAGGCGATTGAACAAGCTCTTCAGTCCAAACTAATGATTCTTACCGGTGGACCGGGGACAGGGAAAACGACCGTCATTAAAGGGATTCTCCAAACATATGCCGGCCTGAACGAGCTTTCTATGGATCCGGAAGACTATGGAAGTGATAAGCCGTTTCCGTTCGTTTTAGCCGCTCCGACCGGTCGTGCCGCGAAACGTATGACCGAATCGACAGGGCTGCCGGCGAGTACGATCCACCGTCTTCTCGGCTGGGACGGTCACGACTCGTTTGAAAGGAATCAAAATAATCCATTGGAAGGCAATGTTTTGATCGTGGATGAATTCTCTATGGTGGATGTTTGGCTTGCGAATCAGCTGTTCCGGGCTGTTCCGTCTAATATGCAGGTGCTTCTCGTCGGGGATGAAGACCAGCTGCCGTCTGTCGGCCCCGGCCAGGTGCTGGCGGATTTATTGGCATCAGGAGTCATCCCTTCCGCTAAATTGACGGAGGTGTACCGCCAGAAAGAGGGTTCGAAAATCATTCAGCTCGCGCACGAGATCAAAAACGATACCTGCTCGATCCGCTCGCTTGTGAAGGAGCATGATTTTAATTTCATCCCCGCTAAAGAACACCAGCTGAGCGACCTCGTTACAAACATCGTGAAGAAAGCGCAGGAGAAAGGGATCGAGATGAAGGATCTTCAGGTCCTGGCACCGATGTACCGGACAGAAGTAGGGATTCATCAGCTTAATCGAAGCATTCAGGAATCGGTCAATCCCAAGCATAAGCAGAAACGGGATTTGACTTATTTTGACGTCACCTATAGAAAAGGGGACAAAGTGATCCAATTGGTCAACCAACCGGAAGACGGAGTATACAATGGGGACATTGGAGAGGTGGTCGCCATTTTCCGTGAAGAAGAGAATACGGACGGTGTCGAGCAGCTGGTCATTGACTTCGATGGGAAAGAGGTAGTCTACCCGAAGAAGGATTTGAATAACGTCATGCACGCCTACTGCACGTCAATTCACAAGTCACAGGGGAGTGAGTTTGCGATCGTTGTTCTTCCTGTTGTAAGAAGTTACCGGAGGATGCTCAGGAAAAACTTACTTTATACGGCTATCACTCGTTCGAAGCAGTCATTGATCATCTGTGGAGATAAAGAAGCATTTCTGGACGGCATCGGGACGACGGATACCAACACCCGATACACCATGCTCAAAGAGAAGCTGCAGTCCGAGGAACCTCAGGACGTAAATGGAGAGGAAGAAGAGGAACAGCTCTCCCCGTACGATTTCATGTAGAAAGGCGGGATTGATGATGGGTCATACACTTGGTATGTCCGGCAGTACCATCATGTCGGATCCGGATAAGTTCGATGAATTGTTTAAATGGGGACACGCTCATGTGGAGATCGGAGAGTTTCGGGACCGGGCATCGATGGAACAGTTTTTATGCATACAGAAAGAACAGGGTGGCACGTTCGGCGTTCATGCACCTCTTCTTCGCGGAGGAAGCAAATACGACCTGATTGAAAAAGTAGCCATGGATCCGAAAGACGGAAGGAATCGGTTTAAGAGCGATGTCGAAATGGTAAAGGAAGCGGGAGCCTCCTACATCCTGGTCCATTTCCCTTATTTTAAAGGAAGCCACAATAACCCGATGCAAGCCATGGAGGAAGGGATCTCCTACCTTGCAGAACTTCAAAAGACCTATGATATCCCGATCGTTTGTGAGCCTAAGCTTGGACAGGACATGTCCGTGGACGGCATCCGCTATCTCCATGAGTTTTTTATGTCTGGCCGGACGTTTAGTCCTCTGGATATCTGTGTTGATATCGGTGATTACATGATGGCATGCAAAAACGACTGGAGAACGTACATAGAACCGCTGCTTCCATACATTCGTGTGGTCCACATGCACAATGTCACTTCTTTACGCGAAACATACTTCTGGGCGCCCATTCACCCTGACTATCATCAGTGGCAGGGAGGTTTTGACATGAAAGATTTGCTGCAGGTTTTATGTCAGGGAAGAGAGAAGTTTTTTATTTTTGAACATACACCACACACACATCCATCAGAAAAGCAGGTAGAAGAGGGGATCCAATGGGTACGTAATCTGCTGAATGTATGAATAAGAGAGAGTCGGGCATACTGATTGGTAAAAAAAGGGGTTTGTACCAATGAGGTGTCCGAACTGCAAAGAAAAACAGCTGGGCAAAATCGGTAACGACCAGTATTATTGCTGGACTTGTTGTCTTGAACTGACAATGGAGGACGGGAAGATGAACATCAACCAAATCGAAGA